>NZ_QSPM01000003.1:199519-209412 GCF_003466445.1 Collinsella sp. TM05-38
GGGGCGGCACGTTTTGTTATGAGGCGATCCTGCTTAGACGGGCTTGTACTTCTGGAATGATCTTCTCGAACATTACCTCCGCCTCGGGAAAACCATCTTCTTTGAGACCGCGCGCGGCGTCTCTTAGTGCGTCTGGAACCTCATTGCAGGTGTCGGCTATCATCCCGGCAACGATTCCCGCGGGCAAACCCGCCTCGATCATTTGGTTCATCACCGATCCGCGCGTTACATCGTCGATCTTCCGGCTCCCACCAAACGAGACGCCCATCTCGCGAACAAGGCTGGGGTAAACCGTTGTGCACAGCACGTCATAGAGCGGCGCCAACCTCACTTGTTTCCAACTTTCGTCCCACACGAGCGACCAGTTCTTAAGATGGTTATCGCAGTTACCTACGGCATAATCGAACAGCTGGTTATAGCCGATAAGGAACCTATCCTCCATTTGATTAGTCGACACCCTTCGCACCGCATCGACGATAAGTCCCAGATAATTGACGCCCGTCGGCTCATATTTAAGCTCACGCGAGATACCCTTGGCCTGACAAACATCTTCCTGGTGCAAACGATATGGAATTGGCAATCCATCAACCGAGCGTCCGTCATCCGACGTTACTCGATCAAATCGCTTCACAGCGATAATCGGCTCGGCGTCCTCAACCCGGATTAGAAAGCATTCTTCGGCCGATAGGTCCATCAGAGATGCGGCTCTAACGCACATTGCTTCACACACCGTCTCGCCCGGAAACGTTTTCGACCCCGCCTTGAGGACGTGCGTAGATGGAGCCGCTCCATGAGGCAGGTACCATCCGCCGCACGGGTCATCGCCCGTATGGTAAAGGCCAACCTTCGCCTGAGCACCCGCAAGGGAGATTCGACTCTCTAGCGCTAAGTCAAAAGCAACCTCCGCCGGTGCGTATGCCAGCCTGCTTAGCCGCTCCCCATCTATCTCTTCATAGCCCATTTCGAGACCCTCGGCCGAAGGCTCTCGCGTCAAAACAAGAGCGCCGACGGGTTCATCGCGGACCAAATCGAGCACCTTAAAGTAATCTCCGCGTTCCGCTCGCGCCCTTTTCTCGAGGTCCCTATTAAGCTGCCCCTCTGGAATGATGCCAGAGAAAAAGGAGCCCGTTACGTCCGGGCTGAACGCCTCGGCCGACAAAGGCAGCGAGGCCGAAATCGGGGCCGCATCAGCACTCTCGAGATACTTGGGGTCATAGGCGAATATCGGAAGCCCGGCGTTTTCCTCTAATACGCCAACCAGCTGGTAGGAACCATTAAACTCACGATGAACGAACAGTGCGCCATCCATTATTTTCCCCTCACCTTCAGAATAAAATCGATATCCACGATGGAGGCGTAGTCGAAAATGACGCCAATTTCGACCGTTGTCCGCCCCCGCTCGATATCACCGATCACACGAAGGCTGCGACCCGTCATAGTCGCGACGTCACGTTGAGTTAAGCCAAGCTCACGCCTTCTGAGCCTGAGGGCCTTCCCCATCTCGGCCGGATCGAAAACCATGCGCTCCGAGAAAGCAGCTTCTGACGGCTTGAGCTTGATGCGCCCATCCAGCTTTTTAATCGTTGTCACTGTTCTCATGATGCTCCTAGCTATATTCCTATTCGTGAACACAGTATAAAACTACTAAGCTATGTTCATGTACGAGAATATAGTATCGACTTCATTAGCAATGTTCCCGTTCAGGAATATAGTTGTTAAAAGCCCCCGATTTGTTCCCAGACGGGAAGATTCCGATCGGCCGCGCCATACGGGCCGGCTACTCAAAGTATTGGAACTTGTTCGTCGAGAAGGCAAACGTAACGACAAAGCCTTCGCCGGGGTCGGACGCTGCGGTGACGTCGATGCCCATCTTGGAGCACAGGCGCGCCACCAGGTAGAGGCCGATGCCCGTTGCACGCTTGGTGGTGCGGCCATTGTCGCCGGTAAAGCCCTTCTCGAACACGCGTGGCAGGTCTGCCGCACACACGCCGCAGCCGTTATCGGCGACGGCAAGCTCAATGCGCTCGCTTGCCAAGCCCTCGTCCAGCAACGCGCCCGAAAACACGATCTTCGCGCCGTCCTCGCACGCATATTTAATGCTGTTCTGAATGAGCTGGCCCAGGATAAACTCGAGCCACTTCTCGTCGGTAAAGACCTCGAAATCGAGGTTCTCGCACACCGGAGCCACGTGCGCCGCAATGAGCTCGCGCGCGTTGGCCTTAATCGCACCCGCCACCAAGGTCTTAAGATCCCAGCGGCGAATCAGGTAATCGCGCTCCACGACTTCCGAGCGCGCATAGTACAGCGCCTGGTCGATATAGCGCTCCACGCGATCCAGCTCGCGACCCAGGTCATCCACGCGCGACAGGTCGTCTTCGCTGCCGTCCAAGTTTTCCAAAATCAGATGGGCTGCCGCCAGGGGCAGCTTGGCCTCGTGGACCCAGCTCTCGATATAGTCGCGATAGTCATCGGTCTGACGCCGGCCTTCGGCAACCTCATCGCAAGCGGCTTTGCCCACCCGGCGCAGAACCTCGTACTCGAGCTCGCCCTCGGCATAGGTTGGGCATTGCACCATCTCCTGCACCCACGCGGGGCTCTCCAGCTCCTCGGCCGCACGCTCCAGCTGGTGCAGAAAGCGGCGACGGCGCGCATATTCGATCACGATACCCAGTACGCCAAAGATAAAGGACACGCCAACCGCCACGATCACGATGGATGCGGGGGCGCCGGCCACCGTCAGCACAAAGCAGCTCAGTAGCACGCCGCACGTCCACACGGCAACGGGCAGCAACGCGTCTTTAAAGAACTTGCCAAACGACATGGCCGGACCCTAAACCGAATAGCCTTGGCCGCGGTGCGTGGTGAGGTACCCCTTGACGCCGATCTTGTCGAGCGTCGCACGCAAGCGATTGATATTGACGGTGAGCGTGTTGTCGTCCACAAAGGCATCGGAATCCCACAGGTCCTGCATGATGGCCGAGCGCGAGACAATCTTGCCCACGCGACCCAAGAGCAGCGAGAGAATGCGCAGTTCGTTTTTGGTGAGCTCGGTACTGTCACCGGTTGCCGTATTGGTGACCGTGGAGCGGGCAAGGTCGAGCTCCAACCCCTTGTGGACCATGGTGCTGTGCTCGCCTGCCGACGTGGTGCGGCGCAGCAGCGCGTTGATGCGCGCCACGAGCACGCGCGCGCTATAGGGCTTGGAAATAAAGTCGTCCGCGCCGAGTGTCATGGCCATGACCTCGTCGATTTCGGTCGTGCGCGACGTAAGGACGATGATGGGGACCTCGGATTCGCGGCGGACTTCGTGGCAGATGTGCTGGCCGTCTTTGACAGGAAGCGTGAGGTCGAGCAGCACCAGGTCGGGCGCGGCAGCGAGAATATCGCGCGAGACGTGCTCAAACGATTCGCAGGACTCGACCTCAAAACCAGCACGGGCAAGGATGTCGGCGAGCTCGCGACGAATGGGCTCGTCGTCCTCAACGATATAGATCAGCGCCATGGATTACGCTCCCCTCTTAGTTGTCTTACAGCCATTATTGCCGCGAAGTCGCCGGCACGCGCCTCGCGCGGCAACAAGGTGACAGAACTGTTCGCGAACGAAAGGTTCGACTCGCCCTCGCTCGCAACGGGTGCGGGGATCAAATGATTATAAAATCCCCGCGCCAGAAAAATCATTTAGCGGCGGGCGCGGAGCTTTTCGTAACCGTCGGCGAAGAAGGTGACCATAGCAGCGTCCGCCTCGGCAGCGTCGGCATCGGCAGCGGGAACCACGCCGTGCTCGTCGCTCACCAGAAACAAAGCACCCTTGAGCTGCGCGGGAATGTCTACGCGCGTGACCGAGATGCCCTTGGTCTGGGCCAGCTGCTCGATGAGCGTCGCCGTACCGCACAGGCACTCGTCCGCCGGCGCCACAAAGGCCAGCTCTCCGTCGTTGACGGAAGCGAGCAACTCGGGCGCCACGCCGGTTTCGTCGGCCTCGGAGCGGGCCTCGGCAGAGCGGGCACGCAGCGCCTTGGCCGAAGTATCGGCCAGCGGCTCGTACTCGCCCACCGTCATGGCGGCATTGCCGTTGACGTCGATCACTAGCATGAGCACGCCGTCGTGCGCGGTGTAATCGCCCTCGGCAAGCGACCACTCAACGTGCTGCTTTGCCCAGCTGAGCATGTTACGGGTGAGCGGCTCGCCCTGCACCAAGCGCTCGGACAGCGCACGGATGTGACGGTTGAGCATGGGTACCTTTTTGTTGGACATGCGCCACCGGCACACGAGCGCGGGCTCGTCGAGCGTAAACTTCTCAACCGCCTCCTGATTGGCGCAAAAGTCCTCGTACGCGCGCTGGTCCTCGGCATTGCCAAACAGCTCGGCATCATCAATCTGGGGCATGGTCATCCCTTTCGTGTTAGTCATTCCGTCCTCTTATACCAAAAAGACGGCCCTCCAAACGGAGCGGCCGTCTTTTGCAGAGATTATTTTGTCCCGTGGCGAAACTTAGTGCCTAAAGTGGCGGGCGCCCGTAAACACCATAGCGATATTGTGCTCGTTGCAGGCCTGGACGCTCTCGTCGTCGCGCCTGGAGCCGCCGGGCTGGATGATGCAGGTCACGCCGTGTGCGGCAAGCACATCGACGTTGTCGCGGAACGGGAAGAACGCGTCGCTTGCGCAGGCAAAGCCGCCCTTCTCCACGCCCTCACGCTCGCAGAAGTCCTCGGCGCGCTCGCAGGCAAGCAGCGCGGAGTCAACGCGGTTGGGCTGACCCGGGCCCATGCCAATGCCGGCCTTGCCCTTGGAGACCAGGATGGCATTGGACTTGACACCCTTGCAGACCTTCCAGGCAAACTCGAGCTCGGCCATCTCGGCATCGGTGGGCTTGCGGTCGGTGGGGAACGTAAAGGTCGCGGGGTCCTCGGTCACGTGGTCGACCTCCTGCACCAGCATGCCGCCGTCAATGGAGCGCAGCTCCACCTTGGCGCCGTGGTCCACGCCGCCGGTAGCCAGCACGCGCAGGTTGGGGCGCTTGGCCATGCGCTCGAGCGCCTCGGCGGTGTAACTCGGGGCGATGATGACCTCAACGAACTGCTTGTTCTGATCGGCAAAGTGCTCAACCAACTCAAAGGGAACCTCGCGGTTGCAAGCGATGATGCCGCCAAAGGCGCTCTTGGGATCGCAGGCAAAAGCGCGGTCGTAGGCAGCCGTGATGTCCTCGGCAACGGCGGAACCGCAGGGGTTCTGGTGCTTGAGGATCACACAGGCAGGCTCGTCGAACTCGCGGACCAGGTTCCAAGCGGCGTCGGCGTCCAGATAGTTGTTGTAGCTGAGCGGCTTGCCCTGAATCTGCTCGGAGCCAACGAGCGGGAACTGCGAGCTCGCGGTGTTCTCGCAGCCCTCGGCAAAGCGATAGACCGTGGCCTTTTGCTGCGGGTTCTCGCCATAGCGCAGGTCGTCGACCTTCTCGAGCGAAACCTCGAGCTTGGCAGAGGTGTCCGCCACGTCGCTTGCCTGGGCGGCAAGCCAACGGGAGATAGCCGTGTCGTAGGCGGCGGTGGTCTGGTAGACCTTCACCTGCAGACGACGACGGGTGGAAAGCGTGGTGCAGCCACCGGTCTCGTGCATCTCGGCCAGGACGGCATCGTAGTCGGCCGGGTCGGAGATGACGGTAACGCTCGCGGCGTTCTTAGCAGCGGAGCGCAGCATGGAGGGGCCGCCGATGTCGATGTGCTCGATGGCGTCCGCAAAGGTGACCTCGGGGTTGGCGACGGTCTTCTCGAACTCGTACAGGTTGACGACGACCAGGTCGATCAGCTTAATGCCGTGCTGAGCCGCCTCCTGCATGTGCTGCTCGGAATCGCGGCGGGCCAGCAGCGCGCCGTGAACCTTGGGGTGCAGGGTCTTAACGCGGCCGTCCATCATCTCGGGATAGCCCGTGAACTCCTCGATGGGGGTTACGGGAACGCCCGCATCCTCGATAGCACGAGCCGTACCGCCCGTAGAGATGATCTCGACGCCAAAGTCATCGACCAGCGTCCGTGCGAAATCGACGACGCCCGTCTTATCGGTAACCGAGATCAACGCGCGTGCGATCTTCACATCAGATCCCATGCAGTCCTCCTGTCTGGTACGCCGCCGTGCTCTGTGAGTCGGTGATACGTCGATCTGCAGCGCTCGCGCAGCGGCATTGAAAATACTGATTTAATGTAGCGCATCGAGCGCGTCGATGCACCCCGCAACGGTCGCATGTGCAGAAAAAGCTTGCGAGTGGAGGATGTGGGCGCAGCGCCGGGCACGGTGAGTTCATGGAACACAGGGGCACCATAATTAGATGCCAATGGCGTGGTAGAACTGTGCTCGATATGCATCCGCAAAAGAAAGAGGCACCATGGTCTCGCGGGTTCTCTACCGACCGTTTGACACCGAAGACTTCGACGCCATCGCGCTGATTCTGCAGCAGCTTTGGCATAACAATTCGGATAACGATGAGTACAACCGCCTCGAGGCCGCGTGCGACCTCGCCTATTGCCTTTCGTCGTCGACGTTTTCGCAGGTTGCCGTCATCGACGGTCAGGCGCGCGGCATCGCGCTCGCGCGTGCGGGGCAAAGCTCCGGCGCCACCGTCAAGGAACATTGGATGGATACCGAGCGCGCGCTGCTATCGCAGATGCGCGAGCTGGAGCCCGATGCCTGCGCCGAGTATCTCTCGTTTGTGCGCGCAACCATCCGCACCAACAACCGTCTGCTCGAAAGCAGCCCCCTGCCACACGACAACGAGGTCACGCTGCTTGCCGTGGATCGCGATGTCCATGGCTTGGGCGTCGGCTCGGTGTTGCTCGATGCTGCGGTCTCGCACCTGTCCTCGCGCGGAGCGACGAGGGCGCACCTGTACACCGACTCCAACTGCTCGTGGAAGTTCTACGAGCTGCACGGCTTTAAGCGCACGGCAACGCACCGCGCCAACCGAGAAGAGCGCCGCCACGACATGCCGCGCGAAAGCTTCCTCTACGAGCTGGACCTAACCGCCTAAACCCGGCAGCCACACCTAGTCATTCAAGAACGTCCCATCTCGGCACATAAGAAAGGGACGGGCTTCCCCGACGGCTGTCGAGAAAAGCCCATCCCGTAATTTAGGACCGCTAGAACGTTCCGCCGCCGCCTCCGCCGGCACCGCCGCCTCCGCCGCCCGAGAAGCCACCGCCTCCGCCGCCGCTCGAGCTGTCGGAACTCGAAGCCAGCTCGCGGATGGTCTCGTGATACACATCGTTGAACGAATCGAGCGGAGACTCGTTGCCGTAGTGATGGTAATACCACCAGTAGCAGGGGTAGTTGTCGTAGAAATCGTCGCTATTGCGCAGGTCCGCAGGCACTGCCTCGGCCAGCTGTCGCAGCACTTCTTTCGAAACGCCCAGCGCCACGCCCATCACCAGCAGTTTGTTCCACAAGATCAGGTCGCTGGGGATGGCCTCCTTCAGGCGCGTAAAGTCCTCGAGCCAATGCTTGAGCGCCTTGCAGCGAGCCGCCACCTCGGCGCCCTCCGGCGTGTAACGGCGGAAGGTGCAGCTCAGGACAAAACCCACAATCGTGACGGGGATCGAGATCATAGCGGCACCGACGTTGGCGTCCGCAAAGTCGGTATAGAACAGAGAACCCAAAATGCCAAAGACAATGATGATGCCGAGAACCAGGCCGGCCACCATCGCGATAGTGCCATCCGATGCGATAAACTCGCGCTCCTCCAGCTTGCCCTTAACCGTGCTCTGATAGTCCTCGAGCTTGTCGCCAACAGATTCAGTACGCTCGCTGGCATACTCCTCCAGCTCGCTAAACGTGCGCGAACGGACGCCGTCTTTATCGGGCTTAACGCCAGCGAAGAAGACCTTGAGCACGTCGCGATCGATGCCGTCCTTCTTGGCAGCCTTCCAGGCCTCGTCGGTCACCGTGATGCGATACGTCCGCTCCTCTTTTTCGCGACGGAGCAGACCCTTCTTCTTGGTCTCGGTCGCTTCTTCTAGCTTGATCACGCGGTCGTCGGTCAGCTTCATCAGCGTGGCGATATATGCCTGATCGGGCACGTCGTTCCAGCTCATAAGAGCTGCAAGCACCGCGGGATGGTCGGCCGAGGGCACGTCGCGGAAGTATTCATCTTGGAAAAGCGGCTTTGGCTTGCGACGGCGCAGCTTGAGCACGACGATTACGCCGGTAAAGGTCACCGCCGCGACAACACTTACCGCGGCAAGCGTATTTGCGATCATGCGGGCGCGGGCGCGGCGGGCGTTGGCCTCCTCGGCCCATGTCTTCTCCTCGCTCAGGATTGTCGGCATGCGCTCCTCGCTCGAGGCGGAAAGTCCTGGCACCCAGTCGCTGGGGAAGGCGATGCGCGCCTCGGCAAATTCGCCCTCGTGCACGCACGGAATGGTGTAGGTGACCATGGGTTTGTCCGCATCGAGCGATACGTCGCCCGTCAGCGGGCCGTGGCCCCATGCGCGGAAGTTATCGCCCTTGCTCGCTGGCGTTCCGATGGCACCGTCCGCGAAGTAAACTTCCATCTCGACGTCGTCGGAATTCGCAGACCAGCCGTCACCCACGAACTTCCAGTAGAGCTCGGCGGTATCGGCCCAGTTCATAACCGCACCGGTCATGGTGTAGCTCACGTAATAGATCGCGCTGTCGTCGCTCTCGTGGGGGCTGAAAACCTTGATCCTTACGCTGCCGTCGGACTGCTCAACCGTATAGACGCCGCTGTCGCCTTTGTTTGCATAGTCGACCCTGCTAAACGCGGCATCGTCTTCCTCGACGCTCAGCACATCGACGCCCGCCGTGCCGCCCTGCTGGTTGGTGCCCGTATTGATATCCCAATACACGCCGTTGATATCGTCGTCGAAATCAAACTGGCGTCCCTCGACAACGGTCAGCGATCCATCGGCTTCGACCGTGGCACCGATATAGGTTTGGGTCATGGAGTAGCCGTCGGCGTGCGCGGCGGCAGGCAGTAGCAACAACGCAAGCGCGACGAGTGCGCAGACGGAAGCGAATCGCGCAAACAGGTGGCGCTGCCGACAGGTCTTGGCAACGGGGGCGTTCATAGGCACATCCTTTGTCTGTGATACCAGTAGCGTCATTGTCCCACGTTTGCGGGTTCATGTGACGAACATCTAGGTCAGCGGAGTGTCAAAACGGGACAAAAGTCACGCCCGCACCCCGGCAGTTAGTCGTTGGGTGTTCCTATAGTTTTGTCAACCGTCGGGGCTACTCCCGGTAGGGCACCCGGTCGCGCATCACGGCGTATATCGCCCTGAGCCGCTTCCTCGCGACGGCCTTGAGCGCCCGCCCGTGCCCCATTCCCCATGCCCTGCAGGCCCGGTAGTACTCGCCGTAGCGCCCCGAGGACCTCACCAGGCTGTTGCACGAGAAGATCAGCAGGGACTTGAGCTTCGCGTCGCCGCGCCTGGACGCCCTGACCGACCTCACCGACGTGCCGGAGCTCCTAACCCTCGGGACTATGCCGCAGTACGAGGCCAGGTGGTCGTGGTCCGGGAACCTCCCGATGTCGACCGACACCGCGAGCCGCGCCGCGGTCCTCGGGCCGATGCCGGGCACGGTGAGCAGGCACGCGTAGGTCTCGTCGCCCTCGAGCAGCGCCGCCGTCTCGGCCTCGAGGGCCCCGGCCTCGTCGTGGGCCTCCGATATCCGGGCGGCCAGGAACCTGACCTGCCTGTTCTCGGCCTCGACGATCGCCGGCGGGGGCGCGGTGGAGGCGGCCGCGGCCTCCCCGGCGGCCTCGGCCTGCGGGCCCCCGGCCCCGGAGCGGGCGATCCCCCACGCCCCGCCGAACCCGGCGAGCAGCTCCAGCCACCGCCGGTCCGACAGGTCGACCGCGGCCTCGAGGGCCGGGCAGGACTCGA
>NZ_QSPM01000004.1:0-173182 GCF_003466445.1 Collinsella sp. TM05-38
TGCCTAGGCTAGCCCCTTGTCACACAAACTACCGAAGCCTCCAGAATTCCAACGGGAATGGACTCGGCGACGTACTTCTTGAGTTTGGCGTTCTTGGTCTTAAAGTACAGCGCCAGACCGGCACCGACCTGGCCGCCGCCAGTCATCATAAGGATGGGCAGCAGGTAATTGATACCCTTGGTAGCGCCGTCGGGATCGTTGAGCATAGCGTGGATCGGCGTGAGCGCCTGATGCAGGCCGACGGACACCAGCGGCAAGAAACCCGCCGACAGGATATAGCCGCCCAGGACGCCCAGCTTCTCGAAGATAAAGGTCAAAACGCTAAAGATGGCAGTCGTCAGCCATGCGCCAACCGGCTGGATGACGAGCATCAGAGCAAAGGCGCCGATGATGAGCACCAGCAACGGGGACAGGAACGTGTCGAGTGCGTTGGGCATAACCTTGCGAATCTGACGCTCCATCCAGGCAAAAAATGCACCAGCGATGAGAGCCGCGATCATGCCGCCCGCTGCGGGGTTGTACTGCGCATTGGTAAGCGGCAGCAGAATGGCAGTGGCAGGATCAGCCGCGCCAGGCGCAAGCAGGGGCATGGCACTGTTGGCGATACACATCATGCCGGCGATGCCGCCCAGCGCAGCGGAGCCACCAAACTCACGTGCCGCGTTATAGCCCACCAAGATGGGCAGATAGGCAAACAGGGCCCAGCCCATGGAACGAATGCCCTGGTACCACCACTCGCCTGCAAGCGCGCCTGCCGTCGAGACGTTAATGACGTTGCAGATACCGTTGATGAGGCCAGCCGCAATGATGCCGGGAAGCAGGGCGACGAAGACATTGGAAATCTTCTTGAGGAAGGCCTGAACCGGCTTGGACTCGTACTTGGCCTTCTGCGCGGCCTTGTTTGTGGCCGCAGCGTCAACCACGCTCTCGTCAGCAACGCCTTTCGCAAGGCCGGTGAGCTTGGAGAACTCCTCGAGCACCTTATTCACCTTGCCCGGACCCAGCACGATCTGCATCGTGTCGTCCTCGACCAGGCCCATCACGCCGTCGAGTGCCTTAATACCCTCCGTGTCGACGTTGCCCGTGTCTTTGACGGTCACGCGCAGGCGCGTCATGCACGCCGCGTTTGCGAGCACGTTGTCTTTACCGCCCAAAAGGTCCAGCAGCTTTTGAGCCAGCTCTTTGTTCGTCATAACTCCTCCTTGTATTGGGTATCTCATCTGGATGTCATATCAGCTCACGCCGCGCACCTATTGGGCATCGGCATTGCTCTTCTCATGGCCACTCACCGCAGCACGGACATGGCCGCGCGCCCGCTCAAGAGCTACCGCAGCCTGCTCGGCATCGCAGTCCAGCAGTACCGAGACAATAGCGGTTTTTACGTGGCCGTCGGCATCTACAAGCGCCTGAACAGCGCGCTCGCGCGTGCAGCCGGTCGCCTCCATCACGATGTTCTGTCCGCGCACCACCAACTTCTCGTTCGTCTGCTGCACGTCGACCATCAGGTTTTGGTATACCTTGCCGATCTTGACCATGGCACCGGTCGAAATCATGTTGAGGATGAGCTTTTGAACCGTTCCCGCCTTGAGCCTCGTTGAGCCGGTCAGCACCTCGGGACCAGGCACGGGCTCAATGGCAAGATCTGCGCTCTCCCCGATCTTCGACCCTTGGTTGCAGGCAATTGCAATGGTCTTGCACCCAATTGCCTTGGCGTACACAAGGCCGCCCACCACATAAGGAGTACGGCCGCTTGCTGCCAGGCCAACGACACAATCCTTGTCCGAGAGTCCACGCTCTCGCAGGTCGTTCGCGCCAAGCTCCTCGCTGTCTTCGGCACCTTCGACAGCCTTGATAAACGCCGTCTCGCCTCCGGCAATGAGCCCGACAATCAGATCGGGTGACACGCCAAACGTGGGCGGACACTCCGAAGCGTCGAGTACGCCCAGACGACCGCTGGTGCCTGCGCCCATGTAAAAGACGCGCCCGCCGCGCTCGAGTGCCTCAGCAGCCCAGTCGATTGCTGTGGCAACCTGGGGCAGCACTTTTGTGACCGACTGGACGGCACGAAGATCCTCATCGTTCATCGTCGTGACGATTTGCAGCGATGTCATCGTATCGAGGTCCATAGACCTTTGATTACGCTGTTCGGTCGTGAATTTTGTTAAATCGAGCATTTCATTCACCTCATCTTTCCTGTTTCTCGATGTAGTTTTGCTTAATGGCATGCGTCGCCCGTTCGTAGTCGCTGGCAACGTAAGCAGCGTACAGGGCATCGACAACCATAAGCTGGGCCATACGCGAAGCCATGGCACCGCTGCGGACCAAGGGCTCACTCGCAGCGACGCCGAGCACGGCATCGGCCATGGTGGCAAGCTTGGATGATCCATCTACTTTGGTCACGGCCACAACGGGACAGTTGTGGCGTTGGGCCTCGGCGGTGCAGTCCAGCACCTCTTGCGTCAAGCCCGAGTAGCTAAAGGCGATTGCCATATCGCCCTCATGCATGTTCTTGGCACACAAGAGCTGATCATGCCAGTCGTCGTACAGATGGCACTCCTTGTCGACACGCATGAGCTTTTGCGCCAGATCGTGCGCGACCAAACGAGAGGCACCGATACCGAACAGATTGACCGCACGTGCCCGCTTAAGATAGGCCGCACATCGCTCCAAGACGGTGTAATCGAGCGTTCGCGCCGTCGCTTCGATCGTGCGCACGTTGCTTTTCATCACCTTCCCCACGATACGTTCGACGCTGTCATCCATGGAGATGTCCTCGAGGGCAACGTCTTTCTTGTCACCCAAGAGCGCCAGCTCGGCAATCAGTTCGCGCTGGAACTCCTTGTAGCCCGCAAAACCCAAGCGCTTGCAAAAGCGCAAAATGCTCGAGGGCGAGGAGAACGTGACATCGGCAAGACCGCGGACGGACAGCCCGACCACCTCGTGCGGATGAGCGCTTACATATGCGATGACATTGCGTTCCGCCGGGCTCGCGCTGAGCTCACGCTCGCGAAGCCGCAAAAGCAATCCGTTTGCCATCTCAAACACCTCCGTTGAGAAGAATTAAAGACCAACGAACGATTCGTACCGGATACAAACAGCTTTTACGGTACATTGTGCCGCATCGTGGCGCACAAAGGGCGAGCGTTCTACCGCTCGCCCCTCAAATCCGACCGCTCGGAAATACGCGCGACACAAAATAATTCAACAAGGTCGCATTATCGGTAACAGGGCTGTTACCGATACCGCCTCGCGTGGGCGCCAATCGGACGTGCCGCAAACCCCTACCCCGACTCGCGCATCCAGCGATCGAACGTCCCCACGCACACGCCCAGGCGCTTTGCCGCCTGGCTGCGGGTAATATCGCCTGCCTCATAGCTATCGCGCACCAGCTCAAACTGAGGAGGGCACGGCTTGCGAGGTCGACCGAAACGGACCCCTCGCGCCCGCGCCGCTGCAATTCCCTCCGCCTGGCGCCGATGGATATTCTCGCGCTCCACCTGCGCCACGTAGCTCAGCAGTTGCAGCACTATATCGGCAATCAGGGTGTTGGTCACATCCGGCGCGCCGCTGGCCCTGGCGCGCGTGTCAAGCAATGGCATGTCCAACACCACAATGGCAACTCCGAGCTCCTTGGTAATGCGTCGCCATTCCTCAAGAATCTCGGAGTAATTACGACCAAGTCGGTCGATAGAAAGCACCACCAGCACGTCCCCGTCTCCCAGGACGTGCAGCAGCTCGCGATAACGCGGTCGATCGAAGTCCTTGCCGCTCGCATGGTCGGCATAAATATTCGCCGAGCCCACGCCATAGGCGCCCAGCGCATCCAGCTGCCGATTAAGATTCTGATCGCGCGAACTCACCCGCGCATAACCGTACACCGTCGCCATCTCATCCCCGCTTTCTTGTAAACCTGCCAAAAAGGGACAGGTTTATTTTGGTAGGTTTTACCTCTCAAATAGCAGGTAAGCGGGCGGCCGAGCAGACGGCAAGGTAGCCACGATTCAAATGCGGAGGGCGGCCCCGAAAGACCGCCCTCCGCTCTCCCGCCACGAGTCGGGATTTAGCTAATGGATAAGCTTAAAGTCCAAGTGCCCGCGCGTGGTATTGACGCGCGAGACCTCGATGATCACACGCTGCCCCAGCTCGTAACGGGTGCCCGTGTCGGCACCTGTGAGCGTGAGCGCGTCCTCGTCGAACTCGAACCACTCGTTGCCCAGGCTCTTGATCGAAACCAAGCCTTCGACCTGCGTCAGGTCCAAGCGTACAAAGAGGCCCATGCTGCTAACCCACGAGACCGTTCCGGCATAGCGCTCGCCCAGGCGATCCTCGTAGTACTGGGCAATCTTGATCTTTTGCGTCGCGTGGCTGGCGGCGTCGGCCGCGCGCTCGGCATCGCTGCACGCACGGCAAATTTGCGGCAGAATGCGCGGAAGCGACTCCCGGCCTTTTCCGATTAGCCTGGGCGTACGCACTAAGGCGTCTTTTCCACCCAGCTGTTCGTATGCCAACTGCAGTTTGAGCACGCGGTGCACCACCAGATCGGGGTAGCGACGGATGGGACTCGTAAAGTGACAGTAGCACGGCGCGGCGAGCGCAAAGTGGCCCTCGTTACGCGGTTTGTACAGCGCGCGCTGCATGCTGCGCAGAAGCAGCGTGTTGACGAGCGGTGCGTTGGCCGTACCGGCGGCAGCATCAACTGCAGCCTGTAGCTCATCGGGACTCCCCAGGGCAATACCGGCAGCACGGCGATCGTCGATGATGCCGAGCTGCGCCAGCGCAACGGCGGCACCGTGCAGGCTATCGGGGCTCGGATCCTCATGCACGCGATAGCAGGCCTCGATATCACGGTCTGCCAGCCACTCTGCAACGCACTCGTTGGCGAGCAGCATGGCTTCCTCGATAAGCGACGTAGCACACGAACGCTCACGCGCGACAATCTGCACGGGTACTCCGTCCTCATCCAATAGAGCGCGGATCTCGGCCGTGTCAAAATCGACTGAGCCGCGGGCGCGACGAATGCGACGGCGAAGTTCGGCGAGTTCGTTGGCGGCGACAAGGAAATCGCCGAGGTCGACGTTGTAGCCGCGGGCGGCCTCCTCGCACGCAAGACCGCGCTCAAGCGCTTCCTCGCGCGAGGTCTCAACAGCCGCAACATCCTCGGCCGCACCCTCCAGCACCGAATGCTCAACCGCGCCGGCACGCACCAGCAGCGCCTCGGCGCCGTCATAATCCATACGCACACGCGAGCGAATCACGCTGGGGTACGGATCGTAATGGCGAACGCGGCCCTGCGCATCGAGCTCAATGTCAACGGTAAACGCCAGACGGTCCTCGTCAGGGCGAAGCGAGCACAGGTCACAGGACAGGCGTTCGGGCAGCATGGGAAGCACGCGATCGGCCAGATACACCGATGTCGTACGATGGCGAGCCTCAAGATCGATATGCCCGTTCCAAGCCACATAGTGAGAAACGTCAGCGATATGCACACCCAGTTTGTAGCCGCCCCCGGGTGTGCGCTCCAGCGAAATGGCATCGTCAAAGTCACGCGCGTCGACCGGGTCGATCGTGATGACAAAGCGGTCGCGCAGGTCGCGGCGAAGCGGATCTTTAAGCGCCGCGGTCACATCGAGCGAAAGTCCCTCGGCCTCGTCCAGCGCGGCCTCGGGATAGCTATCGGTATAGCCGTAACGCGCCATCACATATTGAACGCCCAAATCGGGCGCGTCATCTCCGCCAATGCGGCGCTCGATCGTCACGGTGCCCGATTCCAGGCGCGTCGGGTAGGTCAAAATGCGCGCGACAACGGCATCACCCGGGTGGACGCCCAAACAATCCGCCGAGGTATCCTCGGGCAGAATGAAGAAGTCGGCCTTCAGACGCGAATCGAGCGGCTCGATCACACCAAGCGGACCGGCGGTCTGGTACGTGCCCACCACGCTTATGGCTGCGCGCTCAACCACGCCTTCGATCACGGCGCGCCGTTCACCGTGTGGGCTGTTCTTAATGCTCACGGCAACGGTATCTCCATCCATGATCTCGCGCTTACCGCGACCCATGACCTTGTAGTCGCCGTTTTCGGTTACAACGTAGGCGCTATGCTCATGGAGCTGCACGCGTCCGGTCAGGCTCGGACGGCGTCCGCTGCGCACCGGCCCGCGCTTATTGCGAGCTCCACGCTTATGCTTATTATTGCGCCCCATGGCGCCTCCTAACTATCGATGGTCGTTTACACCCCAAGAGTCTACCCAAATGGTCCTTAGGGGGCGGAGGAAAACGGATCACATAGATAGACCAGCGCCACGATGATCCGCAATCCTGCCGTTCCCTAGGGATCAAAAAACGGGCCGCCCCATAAGAGACGACCCGTTGGAAGGGGTGAATTCCAGGCATGCCTACACGCGCAGGTAGCGGCGCATGGCGATGGCAGAACCAAAGAGACCGATAATCACGCCGACCAGAATCAGCGCAGCATAGGTCACCAGGTAGTACTGCATCGGCAGGGCAAACGACATCCAGCCGATGCTCTCCTGCAGACGCGGAATCATCAGATTACGCAGCAGCTCCAGAACGCCGATGGAAAGCAGCGAGCCCAAAATGGCCTGCAGTACGCCCTCGGTGATAAACGGGCCACGAATGAAGCCGTTGCTGGCGCCGACCAGACGCATAATCGCAATCTCACGACGACGCGCCGTGATGGACAGGCGAATCGTGTTGTTGATGAAGATGAATGCGATAAAGGTCAGAAGGCCAACGAGCACCACGGCGGCGATGCGGATGTAGTTGGTCACCTGGAACAGGCGGCTCACTTCCTCCTGGCCGTACAGCACGCTCGCGTTGACGTCGCCGTCATCCGCGATCTTCTGGAAATCGGCATTCTTCTTGAGCTTCTTGGCCGTGCTTTCGACCTGAGACGGATCGTCCATCTCAATCGCGAACGAGGCCGGAAGCGGGTTCTGGCCGTCGAGCGCACTCATGGTGGCATCGGCGTTGCCCGACATCTTGCTCGTATACTCGGCCAGCGCGTCGTCCTTATCCTTATAGGTCACGGACTTGACGTTACTCCACGTCTTGAGCTCGGCCTCAAAGGCCTGGACGTCCGCCTGGTCGGCATCATCGCTGATGAATGCGTTGATAACAACCTGATCCTCGACGGTGCCGATCACGGAGTTCAGCATCGCGGAGCCCATAATGAACAGACCGATGATAAACAGCGAAAGGAAAATCGTGATGACGGCGCCGAGCGAGGTAGTCCAGTTACGGAAGAAGTGGCTGATTGCCTCTTTGAAGGAGTAACCCACGTTAGTTGGTGCCATAGTTGCCGTAACCTCCCCTCTCCTGGTCGCGGATAACGTGGCCGCCCTCGAGGGCGATCACGCGACGGTGCATGCTATCGACCATCTCGCGGTCGTGCGTGGCGACGATCACGGTGGTGCCGGTGCGGTTAATACGCTCGAGCAGCTTCATGATGCCCAGCGAGATCGCCGGGTCGAGGTTGCCCGTCGGCTCGTCGCAGATCAGCAGCGGCGGACGGTTGACCATAGCGCGGGCGACTGCAACGCGCTGCTGCTCGCCACCGGAAAGCTGGTCGGGCAGCGAGTCCATCTGATCGGCCAGACCGACCAGGCGCAGCACCTCGGGCACCTGGCTGCGAATGACGCCCTTGGGCTTGCCGATGCACTGCAGGGCAAACGCCACGTTTTCGTAGGCGGTCTTTTGCGGCAGAAGCTTAAAGTCCTGGAACACGGCGCCAATCTGGCGGCGCAGGAACGGAACCTTGCGGTTCTTGATCTTCATGAGGTCCTGACCGGCAACCAGGATGCGGCCACTCGTCGGCTTGACGTCGCGGTTGAGCGTCGATAGCAGCGTGGTCTTACCCGAGCCGGAGTGACCGACCAGGAAGACGAACTCGCCCGGATAGATCTCGATGTTGATATCGTCGAGCGCGGGCTTGTTGGGCTGTGCCGGATAGATCTTGGTGACATGCTCCATAAGGATGACGGGCTCGACACCGGCCTGCTTGGCCATCTTCTTGCGGCTGGCCTGCGGATCGATGGGCGCAAACACCGACGTAAAATCGGGATTGTTGAGCGCGTTATCGAGGCTTGCGACCTCGGCTGCCTGATCGCTCTTGACCACCGGGGCAGCAGGCTGCGTGGGGTCGGGAATAGCGGCAAAGAGGCCGGACTGCGCAGGCTGAGGAACCGGCGTCGCAGGGGCCATGGGGTCGGGAATGCCGGCCATGGTAGGCTGCGGCGTGGCGGCGCCAGCCTGAGGCTGCTCCACGCGAGCGGTCACGGCCTGAACGGGCTCAAAACCCGCCGTGCCGGAAAGCGCGACATCGCTGGTGGGATTGTAGGCAAAGGGATCGGATGCCGGCTGTGCCTGATCTGCCGGCTGAGCGGGGGCCTGAGCAACAGGCTGGCCCTCTGAATCCGGAGTGGCGAAACGACTGCCCTGGACGCCTGTCTGCGTCTTGGGGGCATCATCGCCCGCACCGGAGGTACGGAAGTGGTTACCCACTGGTGCTCCTTATCGTCGTGCGTTTAAACTACATGAGCGCTTTGTATTTTAGCAGCATTAGCTTTGCTGCACATAAGAAGCATGGCGGGGTTTGGTCTCACCGGCCGCGCGTAGGGTTACCTCCCAAATCGTCCTCGGACATGTCGGAGCCCCCGCTGCGCACTACGTGCGGCGGGGCTCCTCCGTCCTGCGGAAAGATTTGGGAGGTAACCCTACGCGCGGCCTGCGGCTACTAAGGGGCCGCCGCGTTTATCTTACGGTGCTGCATATACAAAGTTGGAAGGGTCTGAATTGCACTTTGCTGGTCTGGGCCCGTTTCCCGGAGAAAGCCCTTGCTTGGTGCGGGCCTAATTTGTTTGTTGCCGACAAAAAACAGGGGCGTCCTCTTTGAGGACGCCCCTGCTATGGATTGCATACGGTTGCTGAAGCGATACTTTGCCTCGCCTTGCCTTATGCCAAGAACTCCTTGGTGGTCGCCACGATGTTGGCGGCGTCCAGGCCGTACTTGTGCAGGAGCTCTGCACCCGGGCCGGACTCGCCAAAGGTGTCGTTAACGCCAATCTTCTTGAGCGGCGTCGGGCACTGCTCGCACAGGACATCGGCAACGGCGCTGCCCAGACCACCGATCACGGAGTGCTCCTCGACGGTCACGACGTGGCCGGTCTTGGTGGCGCTCTTGACGATCAGGTCGGCGTCGATGGGCTTGATGGTGTGCATGTTGATGACCTCGGCGTCGATACCCTCGGCAGCAAGCTGCTCGGCGGCCTCGAGGGCCTCGCCGACCATCAGACCACAGGCAATGATGGTAACGTCGGCGCCCTCGCGCATAACGATGCCCTTGCCCAACTCGAACTTATAGTTCTCGGGGTCGTTGATAACCGGCGAGGCCAGACGGGCAAAGCGCATGTACACAGGGCCGTCGCACTCGTAGGCGGCGCGCGTCACGGCGCGGGCCTCGACGTCGTCGGCGGGAACGATAACGGTCATGCCAGGGATAACGCGCATGAGGGCGATATCCTCGCAGCACTGGTGCGTGGCGCCGTCCTCGCCCACCGAGATACCGGCATGCGTGGCGCCAATCTTAACGTTGAGATGCGGATAGCCGATGGAGTTGCGGACCTGCTCAAAGGCGCGGCCGGCGGCGAACATGGCAAAGGTGCTCGCAAAGGCAACGCGGCCGGTGGTCGCGATACCGGCGGCAACACCCATCAGGTTGCTCTCGGCGATACCCACATCGAAGAAACGATCGGGGCAGGCGGCCTTAAACTTGCCGGTCTGCGTGGCGGCGGCCAGGTCGGCGTCGAGGACCACAAAGTCGTCGTGCTCGTTGGCGAGCTCGACGAGGGCCTCGCCGTAGCTTACGCGCGTGGCGATTTTCTTGACGTCTGCCATCCTAGAGCTCCTCTCCGGCGGCCGTGAGCTCTGCCATGGCCTGCTCAAACTGTTCATCGTTGGGGGCCTTGCCGTGCCAACCCACCTGGTTCTCCATAAAGGAAACGCCCTTGCCCTTCATGGTCTCGGCGATAATGGCGGTCGGCTGGCCCTTGGTGGCGCGGGCCTCGGCAAAGGCGGCGCGGATCTGATCGAAATCGTTGCCGTCGGCAAGCTCCACCACGTGGAACTTAAAGGCGCGGAACTTGTCTGCCAGCGGCATGGGGTCGTTGACCTCCTCGACGGGACCATCGATTTGCAGGCCGTTGTGGTCAACGATCACGCAAAGGTTATCGAGCTGCTGGTTGCCGGCAAACATGGCGGCCTCCCAGACCTGGCCTTCCTCGCTCTCGCCATCACCCAGCAGGGCGTAGGTGCGATAGTCATCGCCCCAGTGCTTGGCGGCAACCGCCATGCCCACGGCGGCGGAGATGCCCTGGCCCAGCGAGCCGGTGGACATATCGACGCCCGGGGTGTCGTTCATGTTGGGGTGGCCCTGCAGGTGGCTACCGATATGGCGCAGCGTCTCGAGATCCTCCTTGGGGAAGAACCCACGCTCGGCGAGCACGGCGTACAGACCCGGAGCACAGTGGCCCTTGGAGAGCACAAAGCGATCGCGGTCGGCCTTGTGGGGATCAGCCGGGTCGACGTTCATTTCCTCAAAGTACAGATAGGTCATGATGTCGGCAGCGCCGAGCGAACCGCCCGGATGGCCGGACTTGGCAGCGTGCACGCCGGTGACGATGCCCTTCCTAACCTCGTTGGCAACCTTTTTGAGCTCTTCGTCGCTCATTGTGCCTTCCTTTCATCCTCATTAGACAAAATGCGCACGGCACAGAAGGTAATCCCAACACAGCCGCAATGCACGTACGTCATTCATTATGCTGGAAACTGATGGCTTTACCAGACTTTTTATCATTATTTGAGCAATTTAGCAGGCAGACCCACTGATGAAACGGTTTATCAATGTGAACGTCTTTTGGATGGGGCGCAGCCTGCCCTACGCGTTAATGTCCTTGAATCCCTCGCCAAAGGTTTCCGTAACATCGGCAACCGTCACAATGGCGTGAGGATCGCGCTCGCGCACGATCGTCTTCAGGGTGTTGAGCTCTCGACGGCTCACGATGACCATAATCACCGGCTTCTCGGCGCCCGAATACATACCGGTCGCCTTTAACTTGGTGCAGCCGCGGCCCAGGCCATACATGATGTCGGCCGCGATATCGGGGAAGTTGTCCGAGATGATGAGCACCATACGACGCTTGTTGCCGCCATCGACCACAGCATCGATCACGTAGCCGCTGATCACCATCGAAAGACCTGCATACAGCGCGTTTTCGACCGAAAAGACCGGGGCCGACAGCGCGCACACGGCAACATCGATCGCCATGACGGTGGAGCCCACCGGTAGCGACGTATTGCGCGAGATGATCTGGCCGATCGTGTCGGAGCCGCCGGTGTTGGCACCGGCGCGCAGCACCATGCCGTAGCCGATGCCCGTGATAATGCCGCCCCACATAGCGGGCAGCATCAGATCGGCATGTGCCAACGGCGCCACAAACGGAGCGAACAGGTCGGTGAAAAAGCCCAGCAGCACAAAGCCCGTCGCGGTCTGCACCACATAGAACATGCCGCCCTCGCGCATAACGACCAGCAGCAGCAAGGCATTCATCACGATGGTCTGGATACCGACGGGAAGCGATATGCCATGCGAGGCGCCGACCGCCTGGATAATGGTGGCAAGGCCCGTAACGCCACCGGCAGCAAGGCCGTTGGGAATCAAAAACAGGTCGGTCGCAATAGCGGCCAGAGCGCACCCCAACATAATCTGGGGCAGATCGCGAAAGAAGTTCATCGAAAGAATGCGCTTGATGTCCAGACGATATGCCATGCTGCCTCCCTCAAAAAAGCGCACCCAAACGGATGCGCTTTGAGCTTCTTCTTGTATTCGATTTTACCGATTCGCCGACCAAATACCACCCCCGCTCAGGGTCCGTATTGGCCACATCTGCCCAAAGCCAACCCTATGGGTTTAGACAGACGGGGCCTCCGCATCGGCGTTGCCGGTTGCCCAGCGATGGTAGCCGATCACAAACGGATCCAGATCGCCATCGTCGAGAACGGCCTCGACGTTGCTGGTCTCCACACCCGAGCGCAGGTCCTTGACCATCTGATACGGGTAGAGCACGTAGCTGCGAATCTGGTTACCAAAACCGATCGTGGTCTTGGGTCCACGAATCTCGTCGAGCGCCTCGGCGCGCTTCTCGAGCTCGATCTCGTACAGACGGGCCTTGAGAATCTGCATGCACGCGGCCTTGTTTTGAATCTGGCTGCGCTCGTTTTGGCAAGTGACAACGATGCCGCTGGGAAAATGCGTCACGCGTACGGCGGAGTCGGTGGTGTTGACGCCCTGTCCGCCCGGGCCGCTCGCGTGATACACGTCCACGCGGATATCGTCGGGACTGATCTCGATGTCGATATCGTCAGGCAGCACGGGGATGACCTCGACGCCGGCAAACGTGGTCTGGCGGCGCTTCTTGTCGTCGGTGGGGCTAATGCGCACCAGACGGTGGACGCCGGCCTCGGCGCGCAGCATGCCAAACGCGTCCTTGCCCTCGACAGTAAAGGTCGCACGGTCGATGCCGATGACCTCGGCTGCGGGGCAGTCGTTAATGGTGACCTTCCAGCCGCGACGCTGGCAGTACTTCATGTACATCTTGAAGAGCATGAAGGTCCAGTCCTGCGCCTCCAGGCCGCCCTGTCCGGGTTTGATGGTCACAATCGCGTCGCCGTGATCGAACTCACCGGTAAACCAGCTCGAAAGCTCGAGCTCGTCGATAGCGCGGGCCAGGCGTTCTGCCGTAGCGGCAGCCTCCTCGCGCAATGCGGCGGCATCGGGGTCGTCGCCCATCTCCTCGGCAAGCTCCAGCGCCGCGCGGGCGTCAGATAGCTCGCCGCGCGCGGTATCCACGGCAGCGATATCTTCCTTGGCGCGAGCGATCTCCTCCATGGTGGCGCGAGCGGCGTCGGCGTCATCCCAAAAGCCGGGGGCCACGCTTTTGGTCTCGAGCTCGGTCACGCGCGTGCGCTTCTCGTCCAAATGAAGATACGACTCGACCTCGCCGAGCCGGTCCGCAAACGCGTCCAGCTCGGCGGGCGTTACCTCTAAAGCCTCGGCCATTAACGATTCCTGCCGTGGCAGTACTTGAACTTCTTGCCGCTGCCGCAGGGGCACAGGTCGTTGCGGCCCACGTTGACATAAGGGTCATCGCTCTCGGACTTGCGGTAGGTGGTCACCTTGCCACCGTTGTTGACGGCAGCCGGGCCTCCCTGGACGACCGTACGGGCTTGCACCTGTGCCTGCTTGCGCAGCACCGAGTTGCCGTTGTCGCCATCGACATCGGCGGGGCCGGAGAAGTGTGCACCCTCGAGCGCAGGGTCCTCCTTGTGCTCCACGGCGTGCGGGGCGGCCTTGATCTCGATGCGCAGGACGGTGCGCAGGTAATCCTCGTACATGGTGTCGACGAGCATCTGGAAGGCACCATAAGCCTCGGTCTTGTACTCGACCAGCGGGTCGCGCTGACCAAAGCCGCGCAGTCCGATACCGGTCTTGAGGTAGTCCATCTCCTGCAGGTAGTTCATCCAGCGGGTATCGATGACGCGCAGCATGACCTGGGTGTTGAGCTCGCGCATGAGGTCCTCACCCAGGCGCTCGGCCTTCATGTTGTAGCACTTCTCGACGTAGGCCAGGACATCGGCAGCCAGGGCCTCAAAGTCCTCGTCGGGGAACTTGGGCGTATCGATATGCCCGGTGAGCTCCACGACCCACTTGCGCAGGCCCTCGAGATCGCGCTCGCCATCGTGGCTGTCCTTGGTGCAGAACTCCTGCACGCAGCGGTACACGGTGTCGTGCATGACCTCGGTGATGTGGTCGGTCAGATCCTTGCCGTCCAGAATCTTGTTGCGCTCGGCGTAGATGACCTGGCGCTGCTTGTTCATGACGTCATCGTACTCGAGGACGCTCTTGCGCATGGAGAAGTTGATGCTCTCGACCTTGTGCTGGGCGCTCTCGACGGCCTTGGAGATGATCTTGTGCTGGATGGGCATGTCGTCGCCCATGTCGGCCGTGACCATCATCTTGGAGACGCGGTCCATCTTGTCGCCACCGAACAGGCGCATGAGGTCGTCCTCGAGCGACAGGTAGAACTGGGTCTCGCCCGGATCGCCCTGACGGCCGGAGCGGCCGCGCAGCTGGTTGTCGATACGACGGGACTCGTGGCGCTCGGTGCCGATAACGGTCAGGCCACCGGCGGCAAGCACGCGCTCACGCTCGGCCTTGCAGGTCTCCTTGGCCTCGGCGTTAAACTGCTCGAGCTGCTCGGGCGTTACGTCCTCCATGGTCAGGCCCTCGTACTCAAGGCGCTCGCGCACCAACTCGTCGGGGTTGCCGCCCAGCAGGATGTCGGTACCACGACCGGCCATGTTAGTAGCGATGGTCACGGCGCCGTAGCGTCCGGCCTGCGCAACGATATGGGCCTCGCGCTCGTGGTGCTTAGCGTTGAGGACCTCGTGCGCGATGCCGCGCTTGGTAAGGGCGGCTGACAGCTTCTCGGAGCTCTCGATGGAGACGGTACCCACCAGGACCGGCTGGCCCTTAGCGTGGCGCTGCTCAACGTCGTCGGCAACGGCGTTGTACTTAGCCTGAATGGTGCGGTAGACCAGGTCCTCGTGGTCCACGCGCTGCACGGGTCTGTTGGAAGGAATGACCTCAACGGGCAGCTTGTAGATCTCGCGGAACTCGGCGTCCTCGGTGAGTGCCGTACCGGTCATACCGGAGAGCTTGTCATACAGGCGGAAGTAGTTCTGCAGGGTGATGGTCGCCAGCGTCTGGTTCTCCTCGCGCACGAGCACGCCCTCTTTGGCCTCGATGGCCTGGTGCAGGCCCTCGGAGTAACGGCGGCCTTCCATAATGCGGCCGGTGAACTCGTCGACGATCTTGACCTCGCCGTTGGTGACCACGTACTGCTTATCGCGGTGGAACATGTACTGGGCCTTCAGCGCCTGCTGCAGGTGGTTGACCAGCTGGCCCGAGAGATCGGCGTAGATGTCCTCGATGCCTAGGCGGCGCTCGATTTTCTTAAGGCCACGCTCGGTGGCGGCAATGGTGTGCTTGGCCTCGTCCATGACATAGTCGCCCGTGGGCTCGACGTCCTCGGTGGCGGTGAGCATGTCGTGCGACACGTCCTCGCCGCGCTCAAGGCCACGCACGGCACGCGCGAAGTCCTTGTAGGTACTGGCGGACTTGGTACCAGCGCCCGAGATGATCAGCGGGGTGCGGGCCTCATCGATCAGGATGGAGTCAACCTCGTCGACGATGGCGTAGTTGTGGCCGCGTTGCACGCGCTGCTCGGGACGGGTAACCATGTTGTCACGCAGGTAATCAAAGCCGAACTCGGAGTTGGTGCCGTAGGTGATGTCGGCCTGATAGGCCGGGCGCTTGAGCTCGAGCGGCATGTTGTTCTGGAGCAGACCGACGGTCATGCCCAGGTACTTATAGATGCGGCCCATCCACTCGGAGTCGCGCTTGGCAAGGTAATCATTGACAGTAACGACGTGCACGCCCTTGCCGGCAATAGCGTTGAGATAGCCAGCCAACGTGGAGACGAGGGTCTTACCTTCGCCGGTCTTCATCTCGGCGATGTGGCCCTCGTGCAGTGCCATGGCGCCAATAAGCTGCACGTCAAAGTGGCGCATACCCATGGTGCGCTTGGAAGCCTCACGCACGGTGGCAAAGGCCTCGGGGAGCATGTCGTCGAGCGACTCGCCGTTGGCGTAGCGCTCACGGAACTTATCGGTCTGGGCGCGGAGCTCCTCCTCGGTCATCTTCTCAAACTGTGGCTCAAGACCGTTGATCTTGTCGACGATCTTGTAGTAGCGCTTGAGGTCCTTATCGGATCCAAAGGACAGCAGCTTTGACATGAATCCCATGTGGTTTTCCTTTTTGGCCATCGCCCGTGGCATAAAACCTTGGACGAGTTAAACACAGATATTTGTACTTTAGCCAAACAAGGCGCCGCCTATGCGGTCGACACGCTCGACCACGTAATAACTACGACAGCCTGCCAAAAAGGGACTGGTTTATTTTGGCGGCTTTTATCTGGGAAACCGCTGCCTCTCTCTGCCATTTGGTGCAAGCTAGCCCGTCCCCTTCGCACCAACCTGGCGCAATGGGGACGGGCTAGCTTGCACCAATAAAAAGAAAAGGGCCGCGCACCCAAACGGATGCGCGGCCCTTATGCCATGAATGCGAGTGTTTCCGCGGCGAGCTACTTACTCAGCAGCCTCGGTGGTCTCGGCCTCGGCAGCGGCCTCCTCGACGGGAGCCTCTGCGGGAGCCTCGGCGGCCTGCTTGGCAGCCTCCTCGGCAAACTTAGCGGCACGCTTAGCCTTCTCGGCAGCCTTAGCCTCAGCGGCGGCCTTGCGAGCGGCCTCGGCCTCAGCAGCCTTGGCGGCCTTGGCAGCCTTGGCCTCCTCGGCCTTCTTGAGCTGAGCGGCAGCGGCGCCACCGAACTTGTCGGCGAAGCGCTGGACGCGTCCACCGGTGTCGACGAACTTCTGCTGGCCGGTGTAGAACGGGTGGCACTCGTTGCAAAGCTCGACCTTCATCTCGGACACGGTAGCGTGCGTCTTGAAGGTGTTGCCGCAGGAGCACGTCACCGTGCACTCGACATACTGGGGATGGATACCCTGCTTCATGGTAGGACTCCTTATTGGTCAGGCGCTGGTTACCGATCAGCGCATAAGGCGTCTTGGTTTCCGACCAAGACAACAAACTCGGCTATGGTACCACGGCGCCGCGTGTCCCACAAAAGGTTCACGGTCTTTTCGGCACAACGCGAGGAAAAATGACCCACGGATTACCGACAAATGGTCCCATGAATTACCTTCAAAACGACCCACGCACTGGTAGAACGTTGCAAATTTCAACGTTCTGGAATCGTGGGTGCTGACGGTTTGCCATTGCGAGAGGCATGGCGGCTCGACCATCAGGATAATCTCGGCGAGAAAATCGACGAGGACAGAGGGACGGCAGTATTGGAGCTATCGAAACGAATGGCAAGGACGAGATTATGGAGATGCCCGCCGAGGTCGACTTCTCCGACAGCGTTCCGAACCCCTACATCGGGAAGGTGCGCCGCCGCGTCACTATGAACATCGACGGCTAGAACATCGACTACTTCAAGGCGGAGTCCGCCCGTACAGTGGTGCCGTATCAAGTCATCATCAGCATGTACCTGGCCGAGTGCCGCGGGCGGAGGAAGCGTCTGACGTTCGCGAACTGCAGTGGTGAGCATTCCCGCTTGGGCAGTAAAAGGAAGAGGGGGCTGGCAAGGCCAGTCCCCTCTTCTCTCATGACACTCGATTTGCATTTACGGCACGACGAAAGCCGGGCCGCTGGTTACCTTGTCAAATTCGAGCACCGACGTTCCGGTGTTCAAATAAAGGCTTCCTTGGTTTCCGTCTGCGGAGGCGTAAGCCAGGTGGACAAATCCGTAATCATCTCCTGATTGGTCGGCCAACATGAAGATGTTCGGATCGCCGGTTGTCTCAAATGAACCGTCGGTCACATTTCCATTGCTGTCGACGATTTGCCACCTGTTTTCGTCTTCCCCAAGGAAGGAGAGCTGGGTTAAGCCGGTCTCGTGGTCTCGGTACACTCCGTCTAGGCGGAACCCTTCGGAAATGCCATGTTTCAAGGTGTTCGCATCTTTTATGGATACGGCAGAGACTGCGATTGCGGCTATCGCGACCAATAACGCCAGCGCAATGGGTATTTTGGCGGAGCCGGTCTTCATGTCAGCCTACTTTGCGCTTGCCGAGAGCCATGCTGTAGAACGTGTTGGTGGCCATCTTTGCGTAGACCCTGCGTACCCCGTTCGTCGTCTCATAGACGACGTAGGGTTGAATCTTGTGGGTCACGTTCGCCGTCGCCTTGTAGAAGCCCGATCCGGAAATGTTGACCGCGTACCCCGTCACGCTGAGGGAGCGATTTGCCTTCGGGATGGAAACGCTCACGCTGCCAACTCCTCCGGGAAGGGATACCGACACACCGACCGATCCGCCGCCGGAAGGTGATACGAAGATAGAGCCACCTCCCGATATCTGCACGCCGCCCGCCGGCTGTCCGGCGACGTCATGCCATCCAGTGCTCTTGTTTACCACGCTGCCGTATACCGTGTCGTAGGTCGGACGTCCCCCGGCTCGTGCGTCGCCATCGTACCCGGCGAGGGCTTGCTCGATGATTTGCGCAGCTTCTTCCTCCGCGCGTTCGCGGAGCATCGCGTCAAACTGGTTTTCAGTGAGGTCGGGGCGAACGAAGTAGTCGATTCGATTCTGATCAAGTGTTTGAAATTCCGCCGCTAACACCCCTTTTGGCATCAGTAGGGAGATTCCTCCAACCGCCGCTGCGGCGATAGCGGCTCGCCTGGTGATCCCGGTTTCGACGATTTTCTTCATTGTGTCCTCCTAACGGACGTCTTGGATAGAAAACATCTCCTTTCTCAAAATTGCCCCTGATAACGTGATGATTCCTCGCTCGTTCATATTGCCGTTGGCTTGGGTTGCGCGCGTATTGAATGCGTCGACAAAGCTCTGCATGCCCTGCTTCATAAAGAAGGGGCCGAAGATGGGTGAATTGAACGCGATGGGGACGGAGAAGGCTGCGGCAAGAACGAGCGTAGAGATCCATACGGCCCTGTCTCTTAGGATTAGTTTGAGAAGAAGTCGACAGTACATTTAGAAGCACCTACATTTCTCAAAGCATCGTTAGTTTAATTAATGACAGACCGAATGAAGATACGTGCGACGGGGGCGAGGCAAATGGCTGAGCGGTATTGATACGCGGGTTCAACGGTATCATATTGACCACATAGATTTTTAACTTGCATTTCTACCCGCCCTTTTCGTAGAGTCGCCGATACGTGCTTAGCGCACCCTCGGCGCGTCCGGCAGGCTTTGCGAAATGGGATCCACGAGACTTCGGCGCAGTATCATCTTGCGGGATGCTTCTAATGAGCCTCCCATCCTTCAAAAACAGAATCTCATCGCACTGCCTATCGACCGAATCCAAGATGTGGGATGACATGATGATGCACGTACCAGAATCGGCCAGCTTCCTGAGGATCTCTGAATGCAAGTCCACCCTGCTGGGGTCGAGCGCGTTCATGGGCTCATCTAATAGAAGGTACCGCGCACCCGTCGCATACGCAATCGCCAGGGTAAGCTGCTGCTTCATGCCCTGGCTCAGAGTACGGATCCTCATCTTCGCGAACTCGCCTATCTGCGTTTGTTCCACTATCACTTCGATATCGCGAGCATGTGGCCACATATCGCAAACCATCTTGAGGTGATCTTCCGCACGCAATCCGGGATACAGCAGCGTCCCCTCACCAGGTGCGTAGAAGATCATAGAACGGACCTCTCTTGTACCCGTGCCCTGCGCCTCATCCAGAACGATGCTCCCGTCCACGCGAGGACCCGGCAAACCTGCCATCGCCCGCAGCAACGTCGTCTTTCCATGCCCGTTCGGAGCGACGAGACCGTAGACCGTACCCGGGGCAAACTCAGCGTCCACCGAATCTACGAGTACCTTCTTTCCATAAGAGATCGTCAGCGTTTGAAGGCCAATCATCGAGATCATCCCCTTTCGATCTTTGGAACACTCAGGCGCACCATCAACGGAGATACGGCGCCCAAGACCACCAGCAGAGCGACCGATGCGCCGACGACCTCTCCAAAAGGCATCGCGTTCGTCCCTCGCCCAAGGAACCCAATCGTCCCCACCTGGGAAGCGGGATCAAACGAGGCGAATGGAGCCAGCAGCGCGACGCCCATGCCCGCGCTTTCAACATGAGCGCTCAACGAACCCAACACCAAGAGAACCGCGCAAACCACTCCGGTGACAACGGGGTTGCGGCTAATCGCTGCTGTCAACGCAGCGACGACGGAAATCACGCCGTATGCCATGACCAGCAACGGAATGCTGCACAACACCGCCTCCCCCACCATGGACGTTGTCGAAGCTCCCGCCCGAATGAGAGCGACGGGATACTCCGATCCACCCGCACCGTTCTTAATCAAGGACACAACCGCAGCGGGAACCATCGACACCAAAAGCAGCGCCAAGCCAAGCAGGAGAGACAGCGCAACAGCCGTCAGAAAACGCACATGCGCTGTTGCGGGGACTTGGAAAACCAGAAGGGAACGGCACCGCAGGTAGGTGCACGCAAGCGATGTGACAACCACGGGCAACAGCCAAAACAAGGAAGGAAGCGCTGCCTGGAGATAGGAAAGGAGGATTAATGGGGGCATCTTCGTACTTAACTCGTAAACCTTGGGGTCCGGCAAGCTCGCGATCGACTCGAGCAGAAGGGCGCGCGCCTCCGCACGAGAAGGAGTCTCCGGCTCGATTCCGATCGATTGCAGGAGGGTCGCATCTGCCGCGCCCAGCTCGCCTCGAGCGCGCTCGTACGTCGCAAGGCTTCGAAACCCCTCCGCAGGCGTGGGCGCGTACACGAAACCCGAAAGAGCATCTCGCATGCCTTCCAGGGCCGCTTTGCCCTCGACGTCCATATTCGCAACGTCCTGCTCTAGATACCGATCTATTGAACGGAGCTCCCCATCCCTATACCGAACAGCGGAAACGTCACCAGCGTCAGGAAACACCTCGACCAGAGCCGGGGCCAGCATCGCCGTCGACATTGCAATCGCGCATACGGCGAGGGCAGGAGAATGCAGGAGCAGCTTCCCCATCGTTCTTACGTATGCAACGGCGGAGGTACAAGCGCTCGAACGGGCTGTCGTTCTCGATGCGGTGAAGGAACCTCTCTCAAGACAAATCGGGGACATCGGGCGCGCGCAGCCGCTCTTTCCAGCAACGCAAAGCAGGCTAATTGCCAGCACCTCGATCCCGATTGCGCATACGAGGGTAATCGCGCCACGCTCGAAGCAAAGTCCAGGCAGATTCACTATCTGCGTTGTCGGGTACGGGCTATAGGCGCCGACGGTCAACTCAGTGTTCGCATACGTAAGGGGATTCAACAGGGCGAACTCACGTAAAGCGATGGATCTTCCGTAATACCCGGGAACCATCGTCGCCCCCATCAGGGCACATACGAACACGATTCCAAGCGTAGGGTTATTGGCAATCTTCACGGCAAGGTGAACGACGAGCGAGATGAACGCCGCCACCAAGAATTGCAAGATGGCCGTCTGTGCGAACACCAGCCAAGCCGGTTTGATAACCGGAGTCGCATATTGAACGTAGCCTATCGGATAGAACAGCGAGCCCGGGCCATTCTTCACAAGTGCGGCGATTATCCCTGGAAGATTGACGGCGAAGACGGCAAGCATCGCAAAAACACTCGCCCATACGCTCGATGCAACAAGCCTGCCCAGCTCACCCATCGGTGCCTGGATGATGAGTTTTTCACGTTTGTTAAGACGCGCGGCAAGGAACGAGACGGCAACGGCCGTTGCGGCCCATAGCAAGTACTCCTTCGATCCGTCATAAAAGGAGTACGCTCCATCCGATACCTGCAGAAACGGAAGCAGAGGAGAGAGCGGCGCCAAGACAAGACGCCCCGCGGCAAGAGGGTACAGAAGCGCGGGCATGCTTGATGAAGAGGTATAGACGCCCTCCTCCCCCGCATTCACAAGCGCATCCGCATAGGATGCTGACAATTCCTGCTCAACACGGGTTATTCCCGACTCGAGGTATTCAACCCGTCCGTCGATGCCAGCCGCGCTCCTGAAGACGGGCAGAGCACAAAGAACCATCAACGCAACAACGGCAACACAGAGCGACCTGGAGGAGAGGAGCGACCTAAAGATTGCCTTCGAGATTTTGAGCATATTCATCGCCAACCTTAACCTCATCCAGTCGGAACAGAGGGGCCGAACAAAATGCTCGGCCCCTCCTCGCATCTAGTAGGTGCTATAGACAAATTGCCATTTATCAGTTGTGCCAAGAACACCACAGGAACACATTGCAGCGAGGCGGGATTCCCTATGATGCGCGGATCGGCGATAGCCATTTCGGTAGGAGATCGTCTTGTAAGAGATGTTGAACATCGAGATGCTGTGCCCGCTCACGCCGCGAGGACAGCTGTAGCTCCAGTAGGTATCGACGACGTCGTCCGTATACCCGAGGGGCTCAACGAGGGCACACTGGCTGCTCTCCTGGGAAGGAGGCATCGGGGTATCCGCAAAAGCGGGGGCTCCCGGCAGCAACAGACAAAGAGCGAGGCCGAGGAAAACCAAGAGCTTACACGACTTAACAGTACTGAACATAATCCTCTCCAATCTAGAGGGGTTTCGGTTGCAGCATGCTGTGATTACTTGCCGGCAAAATCAATTTAACATAAACTGTTAAAAAGTAACCTGAGGTTTTTAAATTCTTCGGAGGTTATTATGAGTTACGACAATCGCACTCCCCGGCTTCATTCCTTCCGCATCGCATGTGCGATAGCCTCTGCGGCCCTTTGCGTCACCGCCATCGCACAAGTGGCGTTCTCCTTAAAGCCAGCAATCGAAGTGCTCGACAACCCTGTAATTGCAGACTCCCCCGCGTATCCAGCCCTTGCGATCTCGACATTGGCCCCTGCCGTCATCGGTATCGCCACGACCATCCTCAGCGCCGTTCTCGTGTGGACGATCAAGAGCGGAGACCCCTTCAAGAAAGGGTCTGCGACATGCTTGAAGGTGCTCGGCATTCTCTTCGTTGTTCAAGCTGCCACCAGCTTCTACGCCGGCTCACTCGAAACCTCCGTTTCGATGTTTGGCGGCGAGGGGGCCGTCGGCGCCCAAGAGATCGCTTCATCATTCGACTGGACCTCTCTGGTTCTCGGCATCGTCTTGCTCATGCTTTCCCAGCTCTTCTTGTACGCCCGAGAGCTGTACCTCGACTCCGACGAGATTGCGTAAGGAAACGCCATGCCCGTAATTGTTCGCCTCGACAAGATCATGGCCGAGCGAAAGATTTCCTCGAACGAACTTGCCGAAAGGATTGGAACCACGCCCGTGAACCTGTCCCGTATAAAAAAAGGGCATATTCGCGGCATTCGCTTCAACACACTCGAGCAGCTATGCCTCGCCCTTCGTTGCCAACCCGGAGACCTTCTCGAAGTCATGAGCGAAGAGGATGCCCGAAAGGAGTTCGGACTCGATTGGTCCGCCGAGGATTAGGGGGCGGTCGTACTCGCCCTGCACACGGGGATGCGAATCGGCGAGGTCTGCGGCCTTCGGTGGTGCGATGTGGATTTCGAGACGGGCCTGATCTCGATCAGGCACTCGGTGGCGTACGCGAAGGGGATGGGTTCGTTCATCAAGGACACCAAGACCCATGACGCCAGGGGCATCCCCATCGACCCGGTCGGCCTGCTCCCCTTCCTGAAGGAGATCCACGAGATCGACCGCGGGAAGCTGCGCTCGCGCAACCTTACCGGGGCGGTCGAGATCGGGAACTGCTACATCCTGTCGGAGCCGGGCGCGGCCTTCGCGACGGCGAGCTATATCCGCAGGGCGTTCAAGACGTTCTCGGAGACCAACGGCCTCATGGGCACCAACGACGAGCTGATCACGTTCCACGGCCTGCGCCACACGTTCGCCACGCAGTGGATCCGCCAGGGCGGCGATATCAAGGCGCTCCAATCGATCCTCGGGCACAAGGACGCCATGGCGACGCTCAACGTCTACGCCGACATCGAGCCAATCTCCAAAATCCATAACATGCTGCGTGTCTCGCCGTGCCTCTGGCGCGGGTACCTCGGGCCGAGGGTCGATCCGGGACCCATGTTCCAGCAGAGAATCCAGGAGTCCATCGAGACGCTCCAGGCGTTCGGCTACGGCGTCACCGAGCCGGACGACCGAAATATCGTCATACGCGACGTGAAGACGATCAGTCGGCTCTACCCCACCGAGTACGCCGCGGTGCTGGGCCCATCCCAACTGAGGTCACGGTGGTCCGATAGGGGCGCCGCCCGCGGCATGCGCCGCGGAGCGGTATCCCCCACCGAATAGTGGGGGATGCCCCCCGTTTTCAGTTTGGAATCAGCGGTCGGAGGCGTTCGGCTGGCTGCGGGAACGGCCTATCCGCTCGATGTGTTCGGCTGAGTTCGGAAATCAACCCAACACGAGCTGGACGCGCGCCAGACGGCTCTTCCCCATGCGGCCTGCCCCCTCACGCTCATGTTGCAGACGTGTAACGCCGCTGTAAGCGCACCCCTTTTGGCGCCAGACAGGTACAATGATGAACACTGTACCGTAGCGGAGCGCCCCGCGCGCGCCGCAACCACGCGAAAGGGTTTCCCATGGCCGAGATCTCGTCCTCCCGTATCGTCATCACCGTCCTTGGCAAGAACCGCCCCGGCATCGTCGCCGGCGTCACCCGCGTTCTGGGCGAGGCCAACGTCGACATCCGCGACATTACGCAGTCCATTATCGAGGACATCTTCACCATGACCATGCTGGCCGACACCGCCGAGTCCAAGCTCGACTTCGCCGAGCTGCAGAAGGCCCTGGCCGAGGCCGGCGAACTTTCGGGCGTCAACGTGTCCATCCAGCGCGAGGACGTCTTTAACTTTATGTACCGCCTGTAGCGAACAAGCCGCTCGGGGCAGCTTGACGTCATATCGTCCAAGCGCGCGGCCCCAAAGCGGACCGGAGAGGAGCGCGCATGGCCTACGACGCCAAGAAAATCTATTACCGCTTCGATGACCACCTGAGCCGCCTGGTTCTGGATTACGAAGCAAGCCGCCAGATTTCGTCTGAGAGCGAAAACCTCTACCACGGCCTGCCGACCGACCCTTATGACGAGGGCCTGTTTGTCGAGCACAATGTCAAGCGCGGCCTGCGCAATGCCGACGGCTCGGGCGTGGTCGCGGGCCTCACTCGTATCTCGGATGTGCACGGCTACAACAAGGTCGACGGAAAGGTCGTGCCCGATCAGGGCAAGCTCACGCTTCGCGGCTACAGCATCGAGGATCTGGTCAACAATGCCCAGGCCGAGAATCGCTACGGCTACGAGGAAGTCGCCTATCTGCTTATCACGGGTTCGCTGCCCAACAAGGAAGAGCTCGACGGCTTTTGCGAGCGCCTGGGCGCCTTTAGACATCTGAGTGACGAGTACGTTAAAGAGTTCCCTATGACCACGGTGTCTTCGAGCATCATGAACGTGCTCCAGCGCGCCGTACTGTTGCTCTACGCCTTCGATGCCGAACCAGACGTGATCACGCCCGAGCACGAAATCGACGTCGCCATTTCCATGCTTGCACGTCTCCCGCGCATCGCCGCCTTCGCACACATGGCCTCGGTCGCCAAGCTTCGCGGCTCCGAGGTTCACGTGCCACACCCCACGCCCGGCCTTTCCACCGCCGAGACCATCCTGCAGGTCCTGCGCGGCGGCATGGCGTTCACCCGCGATGAGGCGATGCTGCTCGACGTTATGCTCATGCTGCATGCCGAGCACGGCGGCGGCAACAACTCCACCTTCGCCTGCCGCGTGCTGTCGTCTTCGGCCACTGACCCGTATTCCGCCTACGCCGCGGCTATCGGCTCGCTCAAGGGCCCGCGCCACGGCGGTGCCAATGCCAAGGTCGTGTCTATGCACGAGGACATCCGCGCGCATGTCTCCAACTGGGAGGACGAGGACGAGGTCGCGGCCTACCTGGGCAAGATCCTCGACAAGCAGGCCTTCGACGGCACGGGCCTCGTCTACGGCATGGGCCACGCCGTCTATACGCTCAGCGACCCGCGCGCCGAGGTATGCCGCCGTTACGCGCGCGCACTTGCCGCCAAGAAGGACTTGGGCGAAGAGTTCGCACTCATCGAGCGCATCGAGCGCCTGGCACCCCAGGTCATGCGCGACCACGGTATGACCAAGCCCATCTGCGCCAACATCGACCTGTACACGGGCTTTATCTACAAGATGCTCGGCGTGCCCGAGACGCTCTTTACGCCGCTATTCGCCGTCGCCCGCATGGCCGGCTGGTCGGCGCACCGCATGGAAGAGCTCTTCTGCGCGCATCGCATCATCCGCCCGGCATACCGTCCGGTGATCGAGCCGCTGAAGTACAAGCCGCTCGCCGACCGCTAGGACGCGGACCGTTATAGAACCCGAGCGTGGCCAGGGCATCACCGCCCTCGGCCACGCTTTTTATGCCAGTAGAAAGGGCTGCATCGAATGATTGTGTTTTCCGACATGGATGGAACGCTGCTGACGAGCGATAAGCAGATGAGCGACGCCACCTGGGCGATGCTCGACGAGCTCGCACGCCGCGGTATTGAGTTTGTGCCCTGCACGGGGCGCCCGCTGTCGGGCGTCTTTGAGCCCATCCTCGCCCATCCTGCCGTGCACTACGCGGTCTGCGCCAACGGTGCCAGCGTCTGGCAGCTCGACGACGGTACGCCTACCGATGTCTCACGTGCTACGCGCATTTTGAGCCGACCGCTCGACCGCGCCATCGCCCACCGCGTCCATAGCATTGCCGCCGGCCACGATGTGACCTTCGATATCTTCGCGGACGGGCAGTGCTTCCTCCCCCGCCCGCTCTACACGCGCCTGGACGAATTCTGTGGCGGCGATCCTCACATCGCGGCTTCGCTCAAGCGCACGCGAACGCCGATCGACATGGATATCGACAGCAAAATCGACGAAGTCGAGGTGCTCGAGCGCATCGCCATGTACTGGCACGACCCGGCCGATCGCGACGCCATCTCGGCTGAGCTCGACACGCTCGGAGGCATTGAGGTCACGCGTTCGTACGCCATGAATATCGAGGTCATGGGCGAGGGCGCCACCAAGGGAACAGCCCTCACGTGGCTATGCGAGCACCTGGGCGAGCGTCTCGCCGACGCCTGGGCGTTCGGCGACAACATCAACGACATCCCCATGCTGCAGGCAGCGGGCCACGGCATGGCCATGATCAACGGCGAACCCGAAGACCGCGAGGCCGCCGACGCCATCACCGAATACGACAACGACCACGACGGCGTCGCCCGCACCATCATGGCCGCCCTCGCCTAGCAGCAGCAACCCGGCAGTCATTGGGGACGTTCTTAAATGGCTAGTCGCTGGCGGCACTCATTTAAGTCTGTCCCCAATGAGTGGTTTCACTCACTTAAGTCTGTCCCCAACTGCCGGCGCATAAGGAATGTCCCCAACTACCGGTCTAGCAGAGACTCTCCAGCACGCGACGGAGCTCACGCTGAACGGCGTGGTCACGGTTGCAGCCTACGACGCGATCGGCAACCGCTTTGAGCGCGGGGCGCGCGTTTTCCATCGCGCAACCCGTGCCGACAAAGCGAATAATCTCGTAGTCGTTCATCGAGTCGCCAAACGCCATAACCTCATCGCGCCCAATGTCATAATGCTCCGCGAGCTGCGCAATACCCGAAGCCTTCGACACACCAGGCTGCATGGCATCGATCCACGCGTTGCCCGAAGGCGCAAAAGTAAAGAGCTGACCAAGTTCGCGCTGTAGCACGTACGCACTGTCCATAACCGCACTGTCGTCGCAAAAGATACTCGCTTTGATGATATTTACGCTGGGATCGGGCAGCTCCCAAATGCGCTCGGCATTGGGAAGGTCCTTATCGACCTCGCGCACGAACTTGCACTCGTCATCGAGCAGGAAGGACTTGGTTCGGTCAAAGAGCGCAAGATGCAGATTGGGAAACGTCCTGACGGCTTGGGCGAGCCTTCGAATCGCCAGGTGGGAATACACCTCACGGTCTACCATCTTACCGTCGGCGTAGACCTGGGCGCCGTTAGCGGCGACAAAGTCCATCTTGTCGCGAACGGGCGCAAAGAACTCGCACAGGCGATCGTAGCGACGACCTGACGATGCGGCGAAATGCACGCCATGCTCGCGTAGCGCCAGAATCAGTTCGTAGGTCTCGGGAGGCACCTGGCCGTTTTCGTCAAGCAGTGTGCCGTCCATATCGGATGCAATCAGTTTAAACATAGAAAAGCTCCCTTCGGGCTTGTTGGAATCGAACGCGTATCCGATTCCAACGTACCCAAAGGGAGCTCAAATAAGACTCGCGGGCGTAAACGTTACAAGGACCTGGCAAATAGCTCACACATGCCAGAGGTCCTACGGTCGCGGCGTCAGGCAGCCCGCCAAAGAGTGTCCCCGATGACTAGTCGTTTAAGAACGTCCCCGATGACTAGTCGGCGTAGGTGAAGGTTGTAACGTCGAACATGCCCTCGGGGCGGATGCGGAGCGTCGGGATAACCGGCAGGGGCAGGAAGATGATGCCCATGATGGGGTCGAGCGGCGGCTCAATACCCATGGCGCGCGCCTTGACCATAAAGTCGTCGTGCTGCGCGGCAACGTCCTCGGCCGTACCCTCGCTCATCAGGCCGCCGAGCGCCAGCGGAATGCGCGCCACGACCTCGCCGTTGCGCACCAGCACGTGGCCGCCCTGGCCCACGGCCTCAACGGCAGCCATCATATCCGCCGCATTGTCGCCCACCACGCACACGTTGTGCGAGTCGTGGCCGATCGTCGAGGCGATAGCGCCGCCCGTGATGGTAAAGCCGCGCACCCAGCCGCGACCGATGTGCTTGCCAACAAGACCCAGGCCCGCAGGACCATCACCGTCGGCGCCCTCGGCTTGCAGCGACACGCCGCGGCCGTGACGTTCGATCAGCATAATGCGGCGCAGGCCCTCATCAGTCTCGGGACGAACCATGCCCGTGATAGCCATGCCCGGGATCACATCAATAACCGCCTCGCCCGGCTTAAAGGCATAATCGAACACGTCAAGCGAAAGCTTCGGCAGCTTAACGGAAGCGCGCAGCTCATCGGCAAGGGCCGCAACCTCGGCCATCTCGGGTGCAATCTCGCCCACAAAGGCGCCGTCCTGTGCCACGAGCGCACCGGCGGCATACACGAGATGCGGAGCCGCGACAAACGTCAGGTCGTTGAGCACCAGCAGGTCGGCGCGCTTGCCCGGGGCGATCGCGCCGCGGAGCTCATGCGGGTCACGACAGCCGTGGTCCAGGCCAAATGCCTCAGCCGTAGAAAGGGACGCCATGGAGATAGCGACCACCGGGTCGATGCCGGCCTCGATGGCCACGCGGCAGGCATTGTCGATCATGCCGGTCGAAAGAGCATCAGAGGGAGCGCGGTCGTCGGTCGCAAAGCAGCAGCGGCGGGCGCGGGCAGGGTTCTCCAGCAGCATCGGGGACAAATTAGCCAGGTCGTGGCTGCACGTGCCCTCACGCAGCATCACATACATGCCGCGGGACAGCTTGTCGAGCGCCTCCTCGGGAATCGTCGACTCGTGGTCGGCAATGATGCCTGCCGCGGCATAAGCGTTGAGATCCTTGCCGGCAACGAGCGGGGCGTGACCGTCGACCTGCTTGGACGGCGTCTGGTTGGCAGCGTCGATACGAGCACAGGTCTCGGGATCGGCCATAAAGACGCCCGGCAGGTTCATCATCTCGCCCAGGCCAAAGACATCACCCGGATGCTCGGCAAAAAACGCCTGCATATCGGCGGCCGAAATAACGGCACCGGCCTGCTCATCGGGCAGCGCGGGCACGCACGAAGGCATCATGTACTTGATGGAGATGGGTGCGCGGCGACCATCCTCGATCATAAAGCGCAAGCCGTCGAGACCGGCAACATTGGCAATCTCGTGGCTGTCGGCAATGGCGGTGGTAGTACCGCGCGTCGCGGCCATGCGAGCATACTCGGCGGGACGGATGTTCGAAGACTCGATATGCAGGTGCCCGTCAATAAAGCCGGGAGCAAGATAGCGGCCCTGGCAGTCGATAACCTCGGTCGCCTCGTAGGTGCCGGCGGCATCGTCGCGACCGTCGTAGAGCACGCCGACGATTACGCCATCCTTGACGGCAACGCTACCGGGTGCCACGCGCTGGCCATATACGTCGACAATCTGCGCATTGGTAAACAGCGTGTCGACGGGCACGCGACCCTCGGCAGCGTCGATCACAGACCTCATGACCTCAACGGACATACATACTCCTTTAACCGTAGAAAAAAGCTGCAGGGCGGACAGACCTTCACCGCAGCAAACCAATAGCCATTGTATGCCCAAACGATGGGACAGCAATACACCCCCTGCAAATGACGAGAGTGGATAATCTCCCACTTTGAGCCCACAAACAGGCCAAAAACGGAAGATTATCCACTCTCATTCTGTGAGGTTAACTTACTCGTTAGACCAACTTAAATCCTTTGCGCTTGCCTACGGAGAGGGTGTCGCCCAGCTTGAGCGCGCTGGGGTCGATGTTGTAGCTCTTGGGAGCCACGGCCTTGCCGTTAATCTTGACACCGCCGCCGTCGATGTCGCGGCGGGCCTGACCGGCGCTGGCCGAAAGGCCCAGGTCCTTGAGCAGGCCAGCGAGGTAGATCTGGCCCTCGTCGTTGACGATCAGCTCAACGTGCTTCTCGGGGAAGTCGGCAAGCTGCCCCTCCTTGAACACGCGGTCGAACTCGGCCTGAGCCTCGTCGCCGGCACCGGCGCCGTGGTAGGTGTCGCACAGGTCGCGGCCCAGAGCGCGCTTGAGCTCGTAGGGGTCGGCAGAGCCATCGGCCAGGGCGGCGTCGATCTTGTCGACCTCGGCCGGGGTGAGCGAGCTGGCCAGACGATAGTACTTGCCAATCATCTCGTCGGGGATGGACATGGTCTTGCCGAACATATCCTTGGGAGCGTCGGTCAGGCCGATGTAGTTGCCATAGGACTTGGACATCTTACGCACGCCGTCGGTGCCCTCGAGCAGCGGCATGGTAAGCGCGATCTGCGGCTCCATGCCCATCTTCTCCATAAGCTCGCGGCCGGCGAGCAGGTTAAAGAGCTGGTCGGTGCCGCCCATCTCCACGTCGGCCTTAATCTGAACGGAGTCGAAGGCCTGCATCACGGGGTACAGGAATTCGTGCAGGGCGATCGGCGTCTGGGACTGGTAGCGCTTGGTAAAGTCGTCGCGTTCAAGGATGCGGGCGACGGTAAACTTGGAGCACACCTGCAGCAGGCCGGCCAGATCCATCGAAAGGATCCAATCGCCGTTGTGCACGATGGTGGTCTTCTCGGGGTCCAGGATCTTCATGGCCTGGCTCACATAGGTCTCGGCGTTGGCCTCGATCTGCTCCTGCGAAAGCTGCGGACGCGTGGAGTTCTTGCCCGAGGGGTCGCCGATCAGCGCGGTGCCGTTGCCGATGATAAGGGTGACGTTGTGGCCCAGGTCCTGGAACTGGCGCATCTTGCGCAGCGGCACGGCATGGCCCAGGTGCAGATCGGGGCTGGTGGGGTCGACGCCGAGCTTGATGTTGAGGGGCTCGCCCTTCTCAAGCTTCTTGCGAAGGTCGGCCTCGGGGACGATCTTCGCAGCGCCCGAGGTGATGATACGCATTTGCTCGTCAACAGACAGCATTGGGTATCCTCCTTTTGCTATAGCACCCTCACCGGATACGGCGGTGCTGGAAGTTCATAAACTCACTTATGATAACCAAAACGGCGCGACGCGGCACCTATGACAGGAAAATCCTCGTCCTGCCGCGTGCATCGATGGTAACTGGCAAACGCGTGCCATCCCGCTCAACCAGATAGCGCGCCTGCCGACGACGCATGCAATCGTGACAACATGCCCCGGCTTGCGCCGCATCGGTGGCGCAAGCCCCCTCGGCGGTCAGCAGGCAGTGCTCGCACACCATGAGCTCGGTGTGGTCGGCATCGACGGGACCCAGAACACCAGGTTCGGCCGTCAGTTCGGCAATACGCTCCGCATCATTGCCGAGCAACTCGGCCGGCAAGTACACCCGACCCGCGCCGAGCCCACGTAGCCAGGCAAGCGTAGTCCGGTTCGCACAGAACACCGGCGCCGCCACGTCAAACGTCACGCCCAGCTCGCGAGCGATCACCACCTGTCCCAGGTTGCGGCAGACGACGCGCCCGGCACGCTGCATCAGCGAGCGGGTCCGGTCAGCGTCACCCGTGCGGCACACTTCGTCGAGCACCACAACGGCGTCGGACAAATCGAGTTCTCCGCGCGGGTCGGCATCCATCAGCTGCCAAGCAAAAACCATGCGAGCGGGAACCGCGCACTCCACCAACTCCGTCGACGCACCGCCGTCCACCGCAACGTCCTCAAAGGGCAGTACCTCAACGGCACGCGCAACGGGCGCAATCGCATCTGCCTCGGCCCGCATGCGCTCCAACGCCGCCGCCGTCTGATCCAACACGCCGGCGCTGCGAATCAGGTACACCTCGCAGCCCGTGTCCACCTTACGCTTGCAATGCACGACAACGCGTTCCCCCGCCGCGGCACTCACCGGGCAGGGCACCTGCGGCCAGCGCTTGGGCACATCGGGACGCGCGTCGACACCCGGATAGAACCGAATCTCGAGCGTGTCACCCGCCGCCACGGCGACGTCGAGCTCAACGGCCACCTCTTCGTGGCCCACAGCGACCAAGCGCCCCACGCGCACGCCCTGGTTGATTGCACGCTCAAAGCTCATAAGCTCGGCGCCCGAACGCCCTCGCAGGTACGCATCGGTAAACCCACGGTTAAACGACCTTCCCAGCTCGCGTTCAAGCGCCGGCACCGCATTGGCATCCCACGTGCCGTCGCGCAGCATATCGAGCGCGTGACGCCACGCCCTCACCACGTTAAAGACATAGTCGGGATTCTTCATGCGACCCTCGATCTTGAGCGACGCCACGCCGGCGGCAACAAGCTCGGGCAGGTGCTCAATGCCCAGGTAATCACGCGGGCACAGCAGACGGTCCCCCTCAACGGCGACGACGCTCTCCCCCGCCTCGTCCACTAGGTCATACGCCAGGCGGCACGGCTGTGCGCAGTCCCCGCGCATCGCCGAGCGCCCGCGTCTCAGGGCTGAGAACTCACAAGCACCCGAGTAGCCAATGCAGATGGCCCCGTGGCAGAACACCTCGATAGGCACGCCCGTACCGCACAAGGAGGCAATCTCGTCGACCGTCAGCTCGCGTGCCGTCGTCACGCGCTCGACCCCCAGCTCATCGGCGGCAAGCCGCACGGCGCCTTCGCTATGAACGCCCGCCTGCGTGGACAGGTGAATCTCGACGCCGGGAATCGCCGCACGCAGCGCGCACGCCAATCCGGCATCGGCAACAATCAGGGCATCGGCGCCCAGCTCCAGTGCATGAGCTCCCAGCGCCACCGCGTCGGACAACTCATCGTCAAACACGAACACGTTGAGCGTCACGTACACACGCACGCCATGGGCATGCGCCACGGCACAACCGCGCGCAAACTCGTCATCCGTAAAGCCATGGGCGCTCACACGGGCGTTAAAGTCGCCCAACCCCGCATAGATGGCATCGGCGCCCGCGGCGATGGCCGCAAGCATCTGGTCGAGTCCGCCCGCCGGCGCCAGCAGCTCGGGCAGCGCCGCACCGGCAGCATCCAATCCAGTCTCGTATTGTCCGCTCGGCCCCATCGTCCGAATCGCCATCGGCAAACTCCTTACCAAGGTATGCATTCACTCTGAAAAATGCCGTCTTCCAGCATACACGAGGCCTCGCGCGCCCCGTTTGGTTTATCGTGTAATAACTTATGTCCATCCTGCCCCGACGGCACATCCACCGTCCGGCACGACATACCTGGAGGTCAATATATGGGTCCTCGCCAACGACAGGGACGCAGCCGTTCAAAGACGCATGCCCTGCCCATAATCCTGCTCTCGTTTTTGGGCTTTCTGCTTATCGCGGGCGTGGCATTTGGCATCGGCATGGTCGGCAACGTCAACCGCTGGCTGTCCGATCTGCCCGACTACACCGACGCCAACGCGTATCTGGTGAGCGAGCCCACCGAGATCGTCGACTGCAACGGCAACAAGATCGCGAGCTTCTACACGCAAAACCGCAAGTCCATCACCAAGGACGAGGTCTCCCCCTACGTGCTGCAGGGCACCGTTGACGTCGAGGACGAGCGCTTCTACGAGCACGGCGGTATCGACCTGTGGGGTATCGCGCGTGCTGCGGTGGCAACCCTCGGCGGCGGGCACGAAGGCGCCTCGACTATCACCCAGCAGCTGGTGCGCAACACCATCCTGCAGGAGGAGCAGTTCGACTCGACCATCGAGCGTAAGGTGCGCGAGGCCTACATCGCCGTCAAGATGGAGGACATGTACTCCAAAGACGAGATCCTCATGATGTACCTCAACACCATCTATTACGGCCACGGCGCCTACGGCATCGAGGCCGCAGCCGAGACCTATCTGTCCAAGAGCGCCGCCGACCTCACCCTCAGCGAGGCCGCGCTGCTCATCGGCCTTCCCAACTCGCCCTCGCAGTACGACCCCACGGTCAACCCCGACCTGGCGCTGTCCCGTCGCAACAAGGTCCTTGACAACATGTTGCGCCTGGGCCACATCACGCAGGAGGAGCACGATGCCGCACAGGCCGAGCCCATCACCCTCAACGTGACCGAGATTTCGGGCAGCGGCGTCGACATATACTCGCAGCCCTACTTTGTCGCCTATGTTAAGCAGCTGCTGGAGCAGGAGTTCTCGACCGACGTGCTCTTTAAGGGCGGCCTGACCGTCAAGACCACCATCGACCCCACCATGCAACAGGTGGCCGAGGAGGCTGTGCGCTCGCAGCTCGACACGCTTTCGCTCGACGGCCTGGACATGGGCATGGTCGTCGTAGACCCCAAGACCGGCTACATCAAGTGCATGGTGGGCGGCTACGACTACAACGCCGACGAGAATCACGTGAACCACGCTACGGCAAAGCGCCCCGTAGGCTCCACGTTTAAGGCCTTTACGCTGGCAACTGCCATCCAAAACGGTATGAACCCCAACGTCACCCTCAACTGCAACTCGCCTCTTACAGCCAAGGGCACTACGACCAAGGTGCAAAACTATGCCAACCAGAGCTATGGCAACATCACGCTTAAGCAGGCAACGGCATACTCATCCAACACCGGCTACATTCAGGTGGCAGAAGCCATCGGCAACAACAAGATCATGTCGCTCGTCAAAAAGCTCGGCATCGATCCCGCCAAGGACAATATCGAGGACGTTCCCGTCATGACGCTCGGCACCGGGTCCATCTCGCCGCTCGAGATGGCATCGGCCTACGCCACTTTTGCCAACGGCGGCCATTATCGCCAGCCGATCGCCATCACCGAGATCGACTCGCGTACCGGCTCGGTGCTGTACCAGCACACCGACAATCCCACGCAGGTGCTCACCGAAGGCGAGGCTGCCGCGGTTACCGACGTTCTATCCGGCGTCATGCAGGGCAGTGGCACGGGTGCCGCCGGCGCGCTGAGCGTCAACCAGCCCTATGCCGGCAAGACGGGTACCACTGACAACACCACCAACCTGTGGTTCTGCGGCTACACGCCGCAACTGGCGTGCGCCCTGTGGACCGGTTATTCCGCAGGCGAGATTCCCATCCAAAAGTACGGTACGGACCTGCTGGGCGACAGCACCAACCTGCCCGTCTTTAAGAAGTTCATGAACACTGTTTTGGCCGGAACCGAGCGCGAGGAGTTCCCGACCGGAACGGCCCCCACGTACAAGAACAATAACGTCTGGAAGTTCTACGGCACCAACAACAACACCAAGAAGACGGAAAGCGACGAGGACGAAGACAAGGACGAAGAGGAAACCACCACCACGACGACCACAACGACCACGACCACCGAGACCACAGGCGGCGACACCACCGGCGGCACCGGTACGACCGGTGGCTCGACGGGCGGCTCCACTGGTGGTTCGACCGGCGGTGATGGCGGCACGTCTACGCCCACTCCCGACCCCTCGCCTACGCCCACTCCCGACCCCTCGCCCACGCCTGACGATACGGTCGGCTAGAAATCATCCGGCCATAAGCAACAAGGCCCCCGAGCAGCTTATTAAACTGCTCGGGGGCCTTTTAGTTTAAAGCGACCTGGTGGGCGGTCTTTATGCCTGCAAATAAAAAAAGGGGGGTACCGACCAACGTCGATACCCCTTACAAGCCACTATGTCAGCGCACGCAGGGCCAAGCGCACGACCCGCACGCCTACTTGCGAGAATTGCTCAGCTTATTGATCAGCGCCTCGAGACGCTCGCCGTCCTCGGCCGTCTGGGCAATAACCAAAATCGTATCGTTGCCGGCAAGCGAGCCAAGCACATCGGGCAACTCTGCCGCATCAACGGCGGCGGCGATGCCGGAAGCCGTGCCAGGCTGAGCCTTGATCATAACCAGATTATCGGTGCGCAGAACGCCCGTTACGAGCTCGGAAACCATACGCTGCAGGTGCAGGTCCTCTGCCAGAACATAGATACCCTCAGGGAGCTTACGCAGCCCCATATCGGCAATATCGCGAGAGACAGTCGCCTGCGTGCAATCAAAGCCCATAGCGCGGAGCTCATCGACCAGCACGCGCTGCGTGCGGACGTCCTTATTGCGCACAATATCTCTAATGGCATCCTGGCGCCCATTGCGTTTTTTAGCCATACAAACCCTCACTCCAAAAGATGGCGGAGACAATCAATCAATGATTGAATAGTTTAACGCTATTTGAAAGCTTTTGTGTATAAGAACGCATTTCGAAACAATTCCATGTAAGTTTGTTTCGAAATGATCGCCCCTAGGCAGTTTTGGCACCAGTTCGGTTAAGAAAAGCAGCCAAATGCGTATACATCACGCAACGCGTAGGATTCGCGCTTGCAATTGGCCCAAACAACAAACCGAGTCCGCGGTGGTCATCCTTAAGCGCCGCAACCATCTGACGAGTTCGGGGTGCGTCAAGCATATCACGCATACGGGCGGAGCGCTCAATTGATGACACCCCATGCGGGCTCAGACACAAATTCTCGATGCAGGCGACCAGTCCGGCAAAGTAGAACTTCTGGCTTGCCAGCATGAGCCAACCACCGCTATCTGCTTCCGAGAGTGAGTCCGCAAGCTCATCGAGCGCTCGGGTGTCATCGGATACCTTGGCATACATGGTGGGATCAAAGGCATCTGTAAGCTTAGGCGCCGCCGCGTGGAAACAAGCGTCGCCGCATCCGGAGACGTGCTGTGCCTGCGAGAGCGCACACGCCATAAACCCAACAGTGCGAAACGTCTTATCGCACAAAAGGCATGCCTCAAACAGCGGACGGGTGTACATCACGCCAGAGACTTGAGCAACCAGGCCGCCTAAAATCAACTGAGGCAGCCCGGCGACCATCGAAGATTCGCTATCAATGGAAATATGAGTAGCATCCAAGACGCGCGAATGGCGCTCTCGATGTGCATCATAGCGGTCGAGCGACACCGTGGGGAAGACTATGTCTGCCGCAGTATCGCACGCGATATCGACCATCTTGGAAAGGGCGTTCGGAGCAAACCACTCATCGGCGTTCATGGCGATGATTTGAGAGCCGCGCGAGGCATCAAAACCGGCACGAAGACAAGCGCCGCGCTTAGCGTCCTCGACGTCAATCAAATCAATATGGATGTCCCTGTCGGCAGCAACTTGAAGCGAATGGCGTACACCGGGCGCAGCATCGCGGCAGACAACGACAATCTGCAAATCATAGAGGTCTTGGTTCTGGATACTCTCGAGCGCACGCATCGCATAGCTGGGCGAACCTTCTACCACAAGGATCACCGAAAGTCGCGGATGCGAGCCACGTCGAACCAAGTTATCCGTCCTCTCGACAGCAGTGAACCAAACTGTCGTTCATGGTACACCCCGGCAATAAAAGCAATGAGACACCGGTTGTATTGCACGCCAAGAACAGATGTTGCACACGCGCAGCCCACAGATGACAGGTGTCGACGCACGACGCGTCGAGCCCTCCCCTAGTCGAGCACGACAAGCTCGGCGGGATCGTAATCCACGCCCATAAACGTAAGGCCGCAGGCAGGAGCCGTGGGGCCCGCAGCGGTACGATCGCAAGCATCGATGACCTCACGCATCCACCCAGGTTCATGGCGATGCATGCCAATCTCGAGAAGCGTGCCCACGATCGTACGAACCATCGAATGCAGAAACGCATTTCCCTCGATGGTGAACGTCAGGATGTCCTCGCCAAACGCAACCTCATGGCCAAACTCGGCACGCATCACGCAGCGATGCGTGGGCTTGCCAACGGCCGAGGCAACCTTGCAAAAGCTTTTAAAGTCCTGCTCGCCCAGCAGCGCGGGGCAGGCAGCAGACATAGCCTCAACATCCAAGGGATAGCGATGCCACCACACGGCACCGCGGGACAGCACGGGGCGCGCATCTCGATCGGCAATACGGTACGTATACGTACGGGAACGCGCGTCAAAACGTGCAGAAAAGCCTTTACGGGCCTTGTAGACCTCGTTTATGGCGATATCTTTGGGCAGCAGGGCATCCATAGCCCGCAGCCACCTACGGCGCGTACACGCGAGCTCAGCGTCCGTTACGGGCACGCTGATGTACTGAGCCACGGCATGCACGCCGGCATCGGTACGCCCCGCGCATGTCAGATCGATCGGGCGGCGAAGCAGCGTCTCGATGGCTCGACGCAGCTCACCCGCAACCGTCGTCTGTCCCGGCTGCTCGGCAAACCCGCTATACGACGAGCCGTCATAGGCGACGCGGAATACAAGGGTGGCGTCAAGCTCGAGAATCGAATTGAAATCAGACGGCGCAGTCATGGGCGCTCCCAACAAACAAGCAACGGTATCGCGACAAAAAAAGAGGGGTACGCGAACGTACCCCTCGAATATAGCCTATGCAGACGGAATGTCTACTCAGCGGTCTCCTCAGCAGGAGCCTCCTCGGCAGCGGTCTCCTCGACAGCCTCGACCTTCTTGGGAGCAGCGGCCTTCTTGGGGGCCGGAGCAGCCTTCTTGGCCTTAGGCGTGCAAGGCTCGGTGACGAGCTCCATGATAACGATGGGAGCATTGTCGCCCTTGCGGTTACCGAGCTTCATGATGCGGGTGTAACCGCCGTTGCGGTCCTGCCACATGCCCTGAGCAGCCTTGTCGAAGATCTCGGCAACGAGCTGCTTATCGCCGAGCTTGGCGATAGCCAGACGACGAGAGTGCAAGTCGCCCTTCTTGGCCCAAGTGATGATCGGGTCGACGACCGAACGCAGCGCCTTAGCGCGGGTCTCGGTGGTCTTGATGCGGTCGTTCTCGAAGAGGGCCTTAGCAAGGCTCTTCTTCATGGCCTTGGTGTGGCTCGCATCGGTGCCGAGCTTCAGGCCCTTCTTAACGTTGTGACGCATGGTCTAGTTTCTCCTCAAATATGCGAAGCATTAAGCCTTCAGGCTCAGGCCCATGGACTCAAGCTTGTCCTTCACTTCCTCGATCGACTTAACACCGAAGTTACGGATGTTGAGCAGATCGTTCTCCGAGAACTCAACGAGCTGACGGACCGAGTGAATGCTGGCGCGCTTAAGGCAGTTGTAGGAACGGACGGAAAGGTCCAGATCCTCGATCTGCTTGTCCAGCTCGGCGTTGTCGTTGGTGACCTCGGGAGCGAAGATCGAAGCCTCCTCCTCGACCTCGGGGGTCTCGGCAAGGTTCATAAAGGCGGCCATATGCTGGTTGATGATATTGGCAGCCTGGACCACGGCGTCGCGCGGGGCGATGGAACCGTTGGTCTCGATCTCGAGGACAAGGCGGTCGTAGTCGGTGTGCTGACCGACACGGCAAGCCTCAACGAGCTTGGCGCAACGGGAAACCGGCGAGTACAGCGAGTCGACGTGGATCACACCGATGGGATCGTTGTCGCGCTGGTTAGCCTCGCCAGAGACATAGCCGCGGCCATAGCCGATGCGCATGCTCATGGTGAGATGGCCACCCTCGGTGAGCGTAGCAATGTGCTGCTCGGGGTTGACCAGCTCAAACTCGGACGGAATAAAGAAGTCCGCACCGGTGACCTCGCAGGGGCCGTCAACCGAGATGGTGGCGGTCGCCTCGTCGGTCGTGCCGAGAGCCCTGAAGACAAGACCCTTGACATTCAGGACGATGTCGGTGACATCCTCGACCATGTTAGGGATGGTCATGAACTCGTGCTGCGCACCATCGATCTGAATAGCCTCGACGGCGGCACCCTCGAGCGAGGACAGAAGAACGCGACGAAGGGAGTTACCCAGCGTATCGCCGTAGCCACGCTCGAGCGGCTCGACGGAGACACGAGCAGACGTCTCGTTGATCTCTTCGACCTGAACCTGAGGCCTAATGAATTCTGACATGTATTACCTCCAGCCTCAGCAGCCCGGATGGACTACTTAGAGTAGAGCTCGACGATGAGCTGCTCGTTGATATCACCGCTGATCTGCTCACGCGTCGGCAGAGCGAGCACGTTACCAGACAGCTTCTCGATATCGACCTCGAGCCAGCCAGGGACCTCAAAGCGCTCGGAGGAAATCAGGGCCTCCTTGATGGGGAGGAGGTCACGGAACTTCTCGCCGACAGCGACGACGTCGCCGGCCTTGACGCGGTAGGACGGGATGTCCACGCGCTTGCCGTTCACGGTGAAGTGACCGTGACGGACGGACTGACGAGCCTCTTTGCGGGTGCGGGCGAAGCCAAGACGGAAGACGACGTTGTCGAGGCGAGACTCAAGGATAATCATGAGGTTCTCACCGGTGACGCCGTTCATCTTACGGGCCTTGTTGAAGTAGCCGTGGAACTGCTTCTCCAGAACGCCATAGATGAACTTGACCTTCTGCTTCTCGCGCAGCTGCATGCCGTACTCAGATTCCTTGCGACGGCGCTTGGGCTGACGGATAGATTCCTTCTTGCTGCTGTAACCGAGCTCAGCGGGATCGATCCCGAGCTGACGGCAGCGCTTAAGAACAGGAGTCCTGTCGATTGCCATATTGATACGATCCTTTCAGTTACACGCGGCGACGCTTCTTGGGGCGGCAGCCGTTGTGCGGAATGGGGGTCTTGTCCTGGATGCTCGAGACCTCGAGGCCAGCAGCCTGGAGAGAGCGGATGGCGGTCTCACGACCGGAGCCGGGGCCCTTGACGAAGACGGAAACCTTCTTCATACCGTGCTCCATGGCCTGCTTGGCAGCAGCCTCGGCAGCCATCTGGGCAGCGAACGGCGTGGACTTTCGGGAGCCCTTGAAGCCCACCTGGCCAGCCGACTTCCAGGAAATGACGTTGCCCTGGGGATCGGTGATCGAAACGATCGTGTTGTTGAACGTAGAACGAATGTGAGCCTGGCCCACGGAAATGTTCTTACGGTCCGCGCGCTTCAGACGGGCAGCGCGAACGTTCTTCTTAGCAGTAGCCATCTATCTAGCGCTCCTTATTTCTTCTTCTTAGCACCGATCTGACGCTTCGGGCCCTTGCGGGTACGAGCGTTAGTGTGGGTGCGCTGGCCGCGGACCGGGAGGCCCTTGCGGTGACGAAGGCCGCGGTTGCAGCCGATGTCCATAAGGCGCTTGACGTTCTGGTTGCGCTCACGGCGGAGGTCGCCCTCAACCATGATCTGGTTCTTGTCGATATAATCACGGATGGCGTTAACCTCATCTTCGGTGAGGTCCTTAACGCGCGTATCCACGTTAACGTTGCACTCGACGCAAATCTTCGTCGCAGTGGTGCGGCCGATGCCGTAAATGTAGGTCAAACCGATCTCAACGCGCTTCTCACGCGGGAGGTCGACACCATTAATACGGGCCAACGTAGTCTCCTCTCTTAACCCTGACGCTGCTTATGACGGGGGTTCTCGCAAATGACGAGGACCTTGCCATGGCGCCTAATGATTTTGCACTTATCGCACATCTTCTTGACCGAAGGACGTACCTTCATCGTTCTTCCTTTCGGTAGCGCTCAAACTACTTCCCTACTATCTACTCGCCCAGCCGCAGGCGTTTAAAACTATGGCTGGTCTTCACACACAATCCGACCGTAGGTTGAGCTAAGCCTGCAGTCGGAAATGGAGTGCGTGTAAGCGTGCCGCTATTTGTAGCGATAGGTGATGCGGCCGCGGGTCAGGTCGTACGGGGAAAGCTCCACGACAACCCTGTCACCGGGGAGAATACGGATGTAATTCATTCGGATCTTGCCAGAAATGTTGCACAGAACCGAATGACCGTTCTCGAGCTCGACCTTAAACATGGCGTTGGGCAGCGGTTCCTTTACCGTACCCTCGAGCTCAATTGCGTCTTCCTTCTTCACAAGCAATCATCTTTCTCTAGAAAACGACAGCGATTGAGTATTCTACAATACGTATGCACGCATCGTAATATCTTCGTAATGGCTCCACAACTACGTGGAACTTGTTACATTTGAAATGTAAAACAAAGCCGTTCCCTGATGCCCAAGATCGTCTTGAAATGAGAAGGAATAGACCTTGGGGTCATGCCTTCGAAATTGAAAGGCGAGGTTGGGCATCAGGGGGCGGCGACTTTTACATTTCTCCGCCCTGCAGGGAGCACCAAGCACCTTGCGCGTCCGTGGTGAGAATCACCGGACCGTCATTGGTAATGGCGACGGTGTTCTCGTAGTGCGCGGCGGGCAGGTGATCGTTGGTCGTAACAATCCAACCGTCGGAGCCCGAGCTCACATGGTTGGAACCCATCGTAACCATCGGCTCAATGGCAATGACCATGCCGGTCTGGAGGCGCACGCCCCTCCCCTTCTTTCCATAGTTAGGAACGTTGGGGTCCTCGTGCATCACGCGTCCAATGCCATGGCCCACATAGTCGCGAAGCACGCCGTAACCGTGAGACTCAGCGAGGGACTGAACGGCATAACCGACGTCGCCGATATGGTTACCGGGAACAGCCTGCTCGATGGCAGCCTTAAGGCAATCGCGCGTAACCTCGCACAGGGCCTTGGCCTCAGGCGTAGGGGTGCCGACGAAAAACGTCCAAGCGTTATCGCCAACCCAACCGTCGACAACGGCTCCCGTATCGATGGAGATGATATCGCCATCGCGCAGGATCATGTCGGGGTTGGGAATACCGTGGACCACAGCATCGTTGATCGATGCGCAAATAGTCCCCGGGAACCCGCCGTATCCCTTAAAGGCAGGGGTGCCGCCATGCATGCGGATAATCTGCTCCGCGAGCTGATCGAGCTCAAAAGTCGAAACGCCGGGGCGCACCATGGCTCCAACGTGGCGGAGCGCCATCTTAGATAGCGCTCCTGCCTTCTTCATCTGCTCGATTTGCGTTGCAGACTTAATCTTGATCATAGACCGAGGGCCTCTTTGACATCCCCGTACACGGTCTCGCGAGCCTGGTCACCGTTGACCGACTTGAGCAGACCCTGGCCACGATAGTAGTCGACGAGCGGGCTCGTGGACTTCTCGTAGACGTCGAGACGGTTCTTGATGGTCTCGGGCTTGTCGTCGTCGCGCTGATACATCTCGCCGGCGCACTTGGGGCAGGTAGCATCGGCAGCGGTGCCGGTGTAACCGCAGGCGCGGCAGGTGCGACGCGAAGACAGACGATCGATAATGACCTCGGGGGCCACGTCGACCAGAAGGGCGCAGTCGATCTCGCGACCCATCGCGGAGAGCTCGGAATCGAGCGTCACGGCCTGGGCGGTGTTGCGCGGGAAGCCGTCGAGGATGAAACCCTGCTGGGCATCATCGGCGGCAAGACGCTCCTTGACAAGATCGATCACGAGCTGGTCGGGAACGAGCTCGCCAGCGTCCATGTACTTCTTAGCCTGAATACCAAGCTCGGTGCCGCCCTTGACGGCAGCACGCAGCAGGTCGCCCGTGGAAATGTGAGCGACGCCAAACTCGGCGACGAGCTCCTGTGCGACGGTGCCCTTACCGGCACCCGGAGCTCCGAGCAATACGAGGTTCATGAGCAATCCTCCTCTAGCCTATTTAAAGAATCCATCGTAATCATACATCTTGATCTGGCCTTCGAGCTTATCGACCGTGTCGAGCACGACGCCGACCATGATGAGGATGGACGTGCCGCCAAATGCCTGGATCAGCTGGTTACCCGTGAAAGAGAAGATGATCGAAGGCACGATGGCGATGAGCGCCAAAAAGACAGCGCTGGGAAGCGTGATCTTGTTGAGCGCGTTCTTGATGTAGGCCGCGGTAGCTCTACCCGGACGCACGCCCGGAATAAAGCCGCCCTGCTTCTTAAGGTTGTCTGCCGTGTCATCGGGGTTGAACACCATGGAGGTGTAGAAGTATGCGAAGAACACGATGAGGACAACATTAAGCACCCAGTTGAGCCAACCGGTCGAAAGCGCAGAGGCAACTGCCTGAATCCAGCCGATGCCGGGGAAGAACACGGCAATCTGAGCCGGGAAGTACAGCAGCGCCGAAGCGAAGATGATCGGCACGACGCCCGCGGTGTTGACCTTGATGGGCAGGTAGGTGGTCTGGCCACCCATCATGCGACGACCCACAACGCGCTTAGCGTAGGAGACCGGAATGCGGCGCTGGCCGCGCTCAAGGAAAACAATCAGCGGGATAACCAGCAAGATGATGGCGCAGATGATCACCATGGTGATGATGCCACCGGCATTGCCCTCGGTGCTGGAGAAGATCGCCTGCGGCAGACCGGCCATGATGTTCGCAAAGATGATCAGCGACATGCCATTGCCGATACCGCGCTGGGTGATGAGCTCACCAATCCACATGATCAGCATGGCGCCCGCGGTGAGCGTGCCGACGATCATGAGGTCGAAGATGATCTCGGGAGCGCCGGCGCCAGTAAAGCTGATGCCGAAGCTCTTAAAGAGGAAGAGGTAACCCACGGAGTTGAGGATTGCCAGAGCCAGGGTGAGGTAACGCGAATACTGCGTAATCTTGGTCTGACCGACCTCGCCCTCGCGGGCAAGCTCATGCAGGGAAGGCACAACGGCCTGGAGCATCTGGAGGATGATCGAGCTGGTGATGTAAGGCATGATGCCCAGGGAGAACACCGACACATAGCTCAACGCGCCGCCAGAGAAAAGATTCAGGAGGGCCATAGCACCTGCGGCGACCGAATTGTTATCGGTCGAGAAAAGGCCCAGCATCCCCTGGAAGGGAATGCCGGGCACAGGAACGTGCGCACCAATGCGGTACACGACGAGCATAGCTATGGTAAAAAGAATCTTTTCACGCAATTCTTTGATGCGGAAAGCATTCTTAAGACCATTTAGCACGGCAGCTCGACCTTTCCGCCAGCGGCCTCGATCTTGGCCTGCGCAGAAGCGCTGACCTTGTCGACCTTGACCGTGAACTTCTTGGTGAGCTCACCATTGCCGAGCACCTTGACGGGCTCGAACTCGCTCTTAGTGATGCGAGCGGCCTTAAGAGCGGCACCGTCGATCACAGCGCCGTCCTCGAACTTACGCTCGAGACGCTCAACGTTAACAGCGGTGTACTCGATACGACGGGGGTTGCGGAAGCCCGGAAGCTTGGGCAGGCGCATAGCCAGCGGAGTCTGGCCACCCTCGAAGCCGGCACCCTTGGTGCCGCCAGAGCGGGAACCCTGGCCCTTCTGACCGCGGCCAGAAGTGGTGCCGTGACCCGAAGAATTGCCACGGCCGACGCGCTTGCGGTTCTTGGTGGAACCGGGCGCGGGAGTAAGATCGTGAAGCTGCATTTGCTACTCCTCTACAATCTCGACAAGGTGCTTGACCTTGAAGATCATGCCGCGGACGGACTCGTTGTCAGCAATCTCGCGAACCTCGCGGATCCTGTGGAGACCGAGGGCACGGACAGTACGGACCTGGTCCTGCTTGCAACCGTTGGTGCTGCGGACCTGCTTGATCTTGATGGTGTCAGCCATGCTTAGTTCTCCTTACCGACGAACATCTCGGAGACCGTCAGGCCACGGCGAGCCGCGACGTCCTCAGGGCTGGAGAGCTCCTTGAGGCCCTCGACGGCAGCCTTGATGATGTTGAGGCCGTTGTCGGTACCGAGGGACTTGGACAGGACGTTCTTGATGCCAGCAAGCTCGAAGAGGGGACGCACAGCGCCGCCGGCGATAACGCCGGTACCCTCGACAGCGGGCTTGATGATGATGCGGCCGGCACCAAAGTGGCCGAGAACCTCGTGCGGGATGGTGCCCTGCTCGGTCACCGGCACGTGGAACATGTTCTTCTTGGCATCGAGAGACGCCTTGGAGATGGCCAGGGGCACCTCAGCGGACTTGCCCATGCCAACGCCGACGTTGCCCTTGCCGTCGCCAACGACGACGAGAGCGACGAGGCTCATGCGACGACCGCCCTTGACGGTCTTCGACACGCGGTTGATGTAAACGACGCGCTCCTCGAACTCGGAGGCCTCGCGCTGCTGCTTCTGATTACGAGCCATGTGCTACATACCTCCTAGAACTCGAGACCGGCGGCACGAGCACCGTCGGCGAGGGCCTTGACGCGGCCATGGTAGATACGGCCACCGCGATCGAAGGCGACCTTGGTGATGCCGGCCTCGATGGCGCGCTTGCCAACGAGCTGACCGACCTTCTCCGCAGCCTCCTTGTTCGAGGTGTGGGTGCCCTTGAACTCGGCCTCGAGGGTCGAGGCAGAGACGAGCGTCAGGCTGGAGCCCTTGCTGTCGTCGATAATCTGGGCATAGATGTTGGCGTTAGTACGGGTCACGCGAAGACGCGGACGCTCGGAGGTACCCGAGACCTTGCCGCGAACACGACGCTGACGACGCTTGAGGCCTTCCAGCTTCGCCTTATGCTTGTTCATACGTAAACTCCTAAAAAGGTTGATCTTGCCAGCACCTGACGGGGTGCTGGTCTTATGCGAGTGAGTCGGTTACGACTACTTGGCGGCCTTACCCAGCTTGCGGCGGATGTGCTCGCCAACGTAGTGGATACCCTTGCCCTTGTAAGGCTCGGGAGGACGATGGCCGCGGATCTCAGCGGCGATCTGACCGACCTGCTGCTTGTTGATACCCTTGACGTTCACGTGGGTGTTGTCGGGAACCTCGAAGGTGATGCCCTCGGGAGCCTCGACGATCACGGGGTGCGAGAAGCCCAGAGAGAACTCGAGGTTCTTGCCCTTCTGCTGCACGCGGTAACCGACGCCGGCGAGCTCGAGCTTCTTCTCGAAGCCCTCGGAAACGCCAACAACCATGTTGTGGATGAGGGCGCGGGTGAGGCCGTGGCGGGCACGGGTCTCACGCTCGTCGTCGGGACGGGAAACGGTGAGGACGTTGTCCTCGACGTTGATAGCGAGCTTCTCAAAGACATCGAGCTCGAGCTGGCCCTTGGGGCCCTTGACGACAACGTTGTTGCCGTTGACTGCCACTTCGACTCCGGCGGGAATCTGGACAGGCTTATTACCGATACGAGACACGGTGATCTCCTTTCCTTCTACCTACCGAGCGAATTACCAGACGTAAGCGATGATCTCGCCGCCGACGTTGTGCTTGCGAGCATCGCGGTCGGTCATGACGCCATGGCTGGTGGAAATAATGGCGGTACCAAGGCCACCGCGGACGCGGGGCATGTCGGCAACGCCGGTGTACTTACGCAGGCCCGGCTTGGAAATGCGGCGGATGCCGTTGATGACCTTAGCCTTCTTGGGACCATACTTAAGCGTGATGTGCAGAGTCTTCTGGGGAACGGTATCCTCGACATCGTAGCCCTCGATGTAGCCCTCCTCGTGCAGAACACGAGCGATCTCGACGAGCTTCTTGCTGCTCGGCATGGAGACCGTGGCCTTGTTCACAGAGTTAGCGTTACGGATGCGCGTAAGCATATCTGCGATCGGGTCTGTAAGGTTCATACAGATTCTCCTTCGTTCTTGATGAACACGTGCTCTTGGTTCTTCGCCGCCCTTAACGGCAAAGCCTTTTTAGCGCGTTTTCCCTGTTCCAAACTGATGCTTGAAACGCTGGTAGTGACTTACCAGCTGGCCTTCTTAACGCCGGGAAGCTCGCCCTTGAGTGCAAGCTCGCGGAAGCAGACACGGCACAGGCCGAACTTGCGGTACACAGAGTGCGGACGGCCGCAGCGCTGGCAGCGCGTGTACTCACGAGTAGAGAACTTCTGCTTGCGATTGCACTTGACGATCATCGATGTCTTAGCCACTTATATCCTCCTCACATAGAGTATTGTTCGCCCCAAGCGCCGCCCCCTTGTGGGAACGGCGCTTATAGGGCAGGTGAACCTATTTCTTGAACGGGAAACCGAAGGCGTCCAGAAGGGCCTTGGCTTCCTCATCGGTGTTGGCGGTGGTCACGAAAGTGATGTCCATACCACGCTGGTGATCGACGGAGTCGAAGTCGATCTCGGGGAAAATGAGCTGCTCGGTGACGCCCATGGAGAAGTTACCACGGCCGTCGAAGCTCTTGGCGGAGATGCCGCGGAAGTCGCGGATACGGGGGATCGCGACGGAGGTCAGACGATCGAAGAACTCCCACATACGGTCGCCACGCAGGGTAACCTTGCAGCCGATCGGCATACCAGCGCGCAGGCGGAAGGTAGCGATGGACTTGCGGGCACGGGTAATCATCGGCTGCTGGCCGGTGATGGCGCGCAGGTCGCGCACGGCACCGTCGATGGCCTTGGAATCGGTAGCGGCCTCGCCGACACCCATGTTCACGACGATCTTCTCAAACTTGGGGATCATCATGACGTTCTCGTACTGGAACTTGTCCTGAAGCTGCTGCTTGACCTCGTTGTTGTACTTGGTCTTCAGACGCGGCACATACTTCTCTTCTGCCATTGTTCACTCCTTCTTGGGGTTTTAAGCACGGGGCGTGGCCACGATGGGTTGTCCTCGTGCCTCCTGACTGCATCCGCGCCGCTCATGGCATTTCGCGGTTTGGACTCGACGCAGCAGGAGCCGACAAAACAATCGGTACTATACGCGCATCGGGAGCGTATTACCAGAAAAACCTCGTCTGCCTGCACAACTCCACAACTCCCCCGCACAAATATGACCCGCATGTGCCAGGGGTAGCTAATTTGGGACGGGGCTTTTTTAGCTACCCTGCGACAAGGTAGCTAAAAAAGCCCCGTCCCAAATTAGCTACCCTGGGATGCGACTAGCGCTTGCGGGGGACGAGCTTGGTGCGGCGCAGGTGGATCATCTCGGCGGCGATGGAGATGGCGATCTCCTCGGGGCAGAGTGTCTCGATGTGCGCCGGGTGAATCTCGGAGGCGGCGTTGGTGTAGGTGACCTTACTCCCCTCCTCCACCAGCGAAAGCCTGGGGCAGCCCGCAATGGTGTGGCGCGATTCCTCGCCATGGTATTCGGCAACGTCGCCCTCGAGCGCGCTCGCGATAAACGGTTCAAAGTCGATGACGAAGTCGCCGATACGGCGATACGCCAGTACATCGGCAACCGACTGGAACAACAGCGCCTGGGTCGCGTCCAGGTGCAGATAGCACAGGCAGATGGCTCCGCCGTAGATCATGCCGGTATCGGAGTTCTCGCCGCCCATGGTGTAGCGGACCAGACGCGATTTACCCCCGGCCAGCAGCTCGCGAGCCTCGTCCAGCGCAAAGAGCTCGATTTTGCCGCCGCCGACCGACGTCGCCTTGTCCGAAATATAGTTGATATAGCTGGCATCGCCGCGCGGGTCGACGTCGGCGCATTTAAAGCCCTCAGTCACCTGCACGCCGTCGGCCAAAAGGCCGCGCAAGCAGCCGTCAATCTGCGTGACCATGTACGGTTTGAGCAGAGCAAAAGCGGTTCGGCCGCTAAGCAGCGACGATCCGCCATCCTTGCCCTTAAGCCCCATAAGGTCGGGAAAGAGACTCGCAGGGAACAGCACCGGCGAGGCGGGTTCACCGTTTAGGGCAAGACGCACGGGCGCGACGCCGCCGTTGGCCTTAAAAGCGCTTATCCCGCACGCCCACGATGCAAAAAGGGGGCACCCCGCCGGTTGGCAGAGTGCCCCCTTTACATGGTTTACCTCAACCCGGCTTTAGGCCTGGAACCAACGGGCGGCGTTGACCTCGCCGTGCTCGCAAGAGGCGCCTGAGATGTCGGCGGTCTTATAACGCAGCGGCGCTTTCGTTATTTGCGAACAAGTGGGGTTTATGGCACAGTGAGCCCAAACTTATTTTTAGGAAGGCACCCATGACCCCCGCACAGATTGAGTTCTACAAGCGCCTTGCACACGGTCTGGCGCTCCAATTTGGCCCCAACTGCGAAGTCGTCGTCCACGATCTGGAGACCGAGGACGTGGACCACTCCATCGTAGTGATCGAAAACGGCCACGTCAGCGGGCGCAAACTGGGTGACGGCCCCAGCCATATCGTGTTTGAGTCCATGCACGAGGGCATCACCGACGTGCACGACCGCGAGCCATACCTCACCAAAACCACCGATGGCAAGCTGCTCAAATCGTCGACGATCTTTATCCGCAACGACGAGGGCAAGCCCGTCGGCATTTTGGGCATCAACTTTGACATTACGCTTATGAAGGCTTTTGAGCGTTCGCTCGACGCCTTTACCGGCACCGGCGGCACGGGCTACACCGAGCCCGAGCCCATTACCAAAAACATCGGCAACCTGCTCGAGGACTTGTTGCACGAGTGCGAGCAGTTTGTGGGCAAGCCCGCGGCGCTCATGACCAAAGACGAGCGTATTCGTGCCATTGGCTACCTCGACCGTCGCGGCGCCTTCCTCATTTCTAAGTCGAGCGAGCGCGCCTGCGAGTTCTTTGGCATCTCCAAATACAGCTTCTATAGCTACCTCAACGAGGCCAAGGCGGCGGCCGGCGACAAATAGTCAGCGCGCCTGCACCCCTCCCCTTTTTGGGCGCGAGTTCTGGAAAGCATGAATCCAAGACCGAGCCGCTTGGGAAGTTCCATATAATCGATGTCATTGGTATTTCGAAAGGGTGGAACAGAATGGCGTTGAGCAAGGCATCATGCACCGGTCGCGGATTGATTCCGGCAATTGGTGGACATGTGCACCGCATGTTCGATGAGGGTGAAGACAACCTGTTTTCGCTGAGCCTTGACGACGTGATGGATGATCGCCCGTGGACCGCCGACGAACTCATGGGCGGCGGGGCTCGCCCGTCAAGCCCCAATCCCGCACTTGCGCCTAAGCCCGCATCTGCGCCGACTCCTGCGCAGTCGCCTGTTTCGACGCCCGCGCCTACGCCCGCACCCACTTCGGCGCCCACGCCCGCTCCCCGCCCCGCAAGCGACCCGACCGAGACGGCGGCATTTCTCGCTGCAGCGACGCAGGGCAAATCGGCCGACAGCACCGTCATGTTCAGCGCCCAGCAGTTGCCTGTTCCTGCGGCACGCAAGCCTCAAGTCACAAGGCTCGATGAGCCCGCTACCCATCAGGTGGCCTACGATTCCTGGGCTGCAGCCGATCTGGATGAGACCTCTACCGGCATGCTGGCGCTCGACGTTCCAGTTAACCCGCTTTTTGCCGCCAACACGAGCGCCGCGGACTATGAGGGCGGTGCGGTATATTCCGATTATTCCGATGGCTATGATGGCACCGGTCGCATCGGGACCGAGGATTATGGCACCGCATCGAGCGATTATCTCAACGATCCGTACGCTGCCGCGCCTGCACCGGAATATGACCCGGAGGCCGCGTCCGCACCGGCGTATACCAAAAGCACGGGCGAAGAGCTCTTCGCCGATTATTACGCCGAGGAAAAGGCACTGCGTTTCTCGGAATTTCCGCAGGCAGTCAAGGTTGCCTTTATCGCCATTATCATTGCCCTGCTCGGCGTCATTGCGTTTGAGGGATTCCAGCTGTTCCGCGGCCCCACCCAAGCGGAGTCGGAGACCCAGCAAAAAGAGGACGATAACGAGTATCTGGACATCAACACCCTCAAGGGCGACCCCAACGACGGAGACGACGAGTAGCGAGGGTTAAGTGAGGGCCGGAAGAGTCGACGGCACGTTACGGCTCCAAAAGCCCTGCCATAAAGATGGGCAGATACAGCACGTCACCATCGCGGTGAAGATTACATTCCGCAAGTACCAGGGCGCGATCGATTCCGTAGCCCTTCGTTGTCAGTGCGTTATCGAGCGCCGCGTGGCACTTAAAGCTCTTGCCCGATTTGACCTCGATGGCAAACACTTCCCCATCGAACGTCTCTTCCACAAAATCGAGCTCACCGACCTTTTTGGACGTAAAGTAGCGCAATCTAAACCCATGAGCTTTGAGCTCTTGGGCAACGAAGCCCTCAAACGCCGCCCCCATGTTCATGCCAAAGCCGCCTTCCGCCTCCCCATCAAAAACGCCTTGGGCGACCCTTTTGGAATACGACGACATGAGCATTCCGGTGTCCAGGTAAAACAGCTTGAACAGATTTCGTTGCTCCCCCAATAAAAGGGGTGCCACGGGCGCCGTTACGTTATACACGGGAAGCGCGACACCTGCCTCCGATAACCAGAGAAAATGATCTGTCACCTGCGAAAAACGTTTGACACCGTTAATCGATGACAGTTTGAATCGCTTGTTTTTGGAGCCGGCCTCGCTAGGAATTAAATCGTAGATATCGCGAATGACCAGACGAAGCTCGGGCGGAGCGTACTTTGCGATGTCGTCGTGATACAGAGCGTGAAGATCGCGGTGGATCTTTCGAACCTCGTCAACATTACGCGTCGCCAAGAACGTATTAACCGCGTCGGGCATACCTCCCACCACCACATACTGATGGAACAGGTTGAGCAAGCGGTCATACAGATAGTCGGGGAGCTGGCTTTCGTCCTTTAGACAGTCCCTAAGTATGTCAAACACACCGGCAGCAACGCCGTTTGCCCAGCAGAACTCCTCAAAGTCGAGCGGGTACATCTGCACCTGCTCGACATACCCCACCGGCAGGGAATCGATGCCCTCGAGCTCAACGCCAAGGAGCGATCCGGTAAGGATGTATCGAAAGTCGCCGCGCTGCACGAGGTATTTGATAAACGTCACTACATTGGGGGACCGCTGAACCTCATCAATAACCACGACGGTCTTGTTGGCGACCATTGGCTGCGTTGCAGCGATGGACATGCGCATAAAAAGGTCATCCGCGCTTTTCGCCGCCAAAAACGAATCACGCACGGACGCGTCGGCGATAAGGTCGAACGTCACGACATTTTCGAACGATTCGCCTGCAAAGACGTTGACCAAATATGACTTTCCTACCTGTCGGGCGCCCTTGACCAAAAGAGCCTTGTTGGGCGACGAGGCAAGCCAAGATTCAAACCGTGCTTTCGCTTTTCTCTGCAGCATAAGCGCACCCCTTATTACGTGCTGTTTTAGCACTAGGATACACTTTTCCGTAGTTATTAGGTGCTCATCTTGACACTTTTCCGAGGTTTTAAAGTGTGTATTACAACACTTTTCCATACTTTTATATGGGAAATGTCGACACTTTTTCGTTTTTAAGCTTAACAGCAGGCGGCGAAAACAAACGCCGCCCGCGCGTCATTTCGCAGGCGGCGCTTGATTTCTGTCCGCGCGCGCTGATAGACTCCATCTTGCCCGCAAGGAGCGGGTGCGTTTTATCCAGAGTCGGGGTAGAGAGTTGGCTCCACGATCCCGACGCCAACCGGCCAAGAGGCACGGTGGCCCTGCCAACATCGATGAAAGGAGTCCGTATGGACAATTTCTCCGTGCGCAGTGAGCGCAACTTCCACAACCTGATCGTCAAACCGAATCACATGCATCTTCTGGACAAGCCAAATGGCTACGTATCGGCCATGGTCAAGAGCAGTCTCTCCCACCAGATGCGCTTTACCGTGCAGGTGCTCGAAGAAGAGCTCTGTGTTGCCGGCGACCCGCACGTACTGCAAATCAAGCTGTCCGGGGATAACCTGCGCGAACCGTCGAGCTGGAAGCTGTTTGCCGACGGCGTGTGCGTTGCGGACGGATCCGGCGTCTTTGCCCGCGAGTGCTTCTGCGAGAGAGCCGAGGCGTTTTTGGACTTGTGCCGAGATGCCGTCGAGGCTGCCGAACTGCGCCAGCGGAGCCAGAGGGAGTATGAGCTGCTGAGCGCAGCGCGCGGGATTGCGGAGATGTAGGCAGACGCAGGCGGCGTGCAGCCGTTGCACGCCGCCGCTCAGACCACACGATGCCAAAAGACTGACACTTGCGTATGCCTTTTGACATACACAAGTGTCAGCGCGGTTTATTTGTTTGGTAGAGCGTCTTACCAACTGCCCGCAGGATAGTCAGCCGCAATCCGCACCAACCCATCATGCCAGATGGTGATAATTGGGATTCTCTATACCCCCGGACAATAAGCGTCTATTAGCTTATTTGTATTTCAGATCCGCCCTCAAGTTTTTAACAGCCGTTTCGACATAGTCGGGCACGTTAATGGTGTCCGCGGGCAACGTCCATGAGTATTTCTCTGGAAACGCCTCATCCCTCACGAATTGCCAGTCAGTAACATCTCCCGCCTTTGTGTACTCAACAAGACTCAAGCGCAGATTATCGGCATCAGCCATGGCTTTTTGCCAGAAGGCTAACGAATCTTCGAACTGACATTCATATTCGCATTCTGCGACCAAATCCGATTCATCGTATTGAAAATCAGCCATCTGTTGCACCTGAGCACAAATATGATCGTCACCGCATCCCAAAAACGCACTCGCCAGTATCCATGCGTCATCTTTTTCGCCACACCTATGTGTATCGACACGAACATGCACCACTATCGACTCGGGACCGTCGCCAACGTTTCCGCAAGTTCCAGAGGAAAGAATCCTTGTCCTATTGATTGCCATAACCTTTACTCCCCAAACTTATAGTCGTTGATGCCCAACGTGGAACAGTTCTCGCTTATTGCTCGGACTGTTTGCACGGGGATTCCGTCTTCGACATGAGCGGAAACGCTAAACGAAAGCTGTACGTCGGCACCGCCCAGCATGTTTAGCTGGCTCACCACTTCATCCATGATGGTCTGGATGTTGCGGTTGACACGAGTGTTGTCGAGCTTTGCCGTCATATGGAAGGATGTCTTTTGCCTCGCGGGCTGCACCACCACCGGCGTTGTGTCGACAACCGTGGTCCTGCCAGTTCCGTCCGTCACCGTCTCGCTCGTCGTAGGACCAAACGCAATTCCATGCCCGCCGTCATCGGAGCTCTGCGCGGCCTCCGCAGCCGCAGCGCGAGCAGCAGCCTCTTCCTCTTCAATCTGCTTTGTTGCCACAGCCGGCTTTACCAGCAGGTCGCTCTCGTTAATAAACGTCTTCTGTTCACCAAACGTCAGCTCCATATAGCGATCGTCCGAGAAGCCAGCAGCAAGGCCAAAGTATTCCTTTGAGCCCAAGCCCCTTTGAATCGCGTCCTCGAGCACGCCATAGCATGACAGCCTGGGAAGATAGCAATAAGAGCACAGGAACTCCCACAGACGCTTAATCTGGATGTGGTCCGCGTCCTTCCAAAGCACTCGGTCGAGCTCCATCTTGAGTAGAGCCGGCGCCCAGGTCTTGATGGCCGCCTCATCGGAAACAAGCTTGCGCGCCATCTTGGCAACGATATTTTCGCCGCCGCCCTCAACGCGTTCTGCTTCCCAAACGATATCCATCGAGCTGTTGAAAAGGTCAACACGCGGATAAATAAGCCAGCTATAGGCCTCCTGAATCTTCAGCTCGAGCGATTCGTCGGCACGTCTCACGCTCTGGTCAGTCTCGCGCGTCTGTGCCACGTCGAGGTTCAGCGACTCGCGATCTTTCTTGATGGAATCCCAAGCAAGGTATTGTTTCGCCGCACTTAGGAGTTGTGCATAGTAAGATGCGTCCGCAGCTGCGAACACAACCATATTCTTGTACGTACGCGGAGACGTACCGCGATTTGAGAGTATCTCCGATGCCAAGGTGAGTGCCGCGGAATCGGCCGTTTTTCCACGGTGATTTGCAGAAGGTGTCAGCACCACCAGGCGCAGCGTCTGGTCATCCGGTACGTCAAATGAGCTTGCAGGGCATACATGAATGCCCGAGAAAGGATCGATCTTGCGCAGCCTCTTTAGGCGGCTCTCAACTTCGTAGAGCGCTTCGGAGTCCTTGACCTGCTGGGCGCGGTCATCGGCAACTTTGCGCAACGTGGGGCGTGTATCGTACCAAAAACGGTTTCCGTTGACGTCGCTATACAGGAAAGACGAAGATGTCTGCAGCGTGCCCAGGGCATCGTTGAATACGGAGATGTTCTCGCCAGGCTGGACCGTGCCCAAGCGAATATGCGCGCGCTCAATGCCGCGGACAGATTGACCGCCCACGTCGGGAGCACTGCCGAGCATGATGGTACGTGCGACGCGACGCGAAGCCAAAAGATTGCCGTAACGAGTGTTGTCGCCGTCATTGCGATACGGAACGGACTGCTTGCCGTCAATCTCGGAATCAACGACTGCATTCCAGTTGTCATCAAGATAGCGCGTGAGCTCATCGCGCACGCCGGGCACATCAAGAGGGAACGACCCCGGCATAATCATGGGCGAAGGATCCTGGTTCATCCACAGCTCGTGGATAACCGACGCCATTAAGCGCAACACGCCACGGGTACGTTGAAACTTTTCGAGCGTTGCCCAGTCCTCGTAGAGACGGTCGAACACTTCGGGGTGAATCGGGTAGCAGGAAATCATGCGATCGCGGTATTCAAGCTCGCGCGACTCCACCGGGAAGTCCGAAGTATTTTCGTTGTACATCTTGCTAAATGACGCGCACACCTCATCGCGAGCGGCATCATCCTTGCAGTCAAGGAAAAGCCTGCGGCGCACAACCTCGAAGCCTTCGTTTGCCGCCACGGGTTTCCAGATGGCTTCCATGCGCCCAAAAGTATGCTCAATCTGCTCCAGAGCTCGCTGGCCCGCCTCGCCGCCAATCTCGTTGTCGGACTCGGGGATAGAGGCTACGACCAGACTGCACTTCGAAGCGCGCGCTGCCTCGGTGAGCTCCTGGATAAAGGTGATGAAGTTGTCGAAGCTGCCGGCGTTAAGTCCATCGACGCCATAAATCTTCTTGGCATAGGCAACGAGCTCGTCCATAAGGACAAGGCAGCAGCCGCAATCGTCGAATAATTCAGTCAGAGCAGCGGATCCCGGCGAGACGCCCTTTTTATCAGCATCTTTCACATAGTCATAGAGCTCGGGCCTGCCAGCGGATTCTGCAAGCTGGTATGCCATATGGCCCCAAAGCGTGTTGACCATGATGCCAGGCATGGTAGCCGGGCGCATGGCTTTTGCCGGATTGATGGAAGTGCCCACGAGCACGGCAACATGCACCTCGGGGACTTCGGCAACGCCCGCCTCCTCGAGCACAGAAGCGATGTTAGCGATTTGCCCCACGCGGGAGCGGCTGCGCATCATGTGGTAGAGAGCGAGCATGCTGTGCGTCTTGCCGCCGCCGAAGGCCGTCTTGAGCTGGATGACGGGCTCGCCGTCGAGACCAGCCACGCGGCGCAACGACTGCACGAGCAGCCCCTTCATGCCTTCGGTCACATACGTTCGATTGAAGAATTCGACCGGGTCGCGGTACTCCAGCTCGCCCTTGCCGCGCGCCACCTGGGCAAGGTCCGCAGCAAACTCAGCGTTTTTATAGCGTCCCTCGGCGACATCCATATGGGGTTCCATGACGTCGCGCCAACTAGGCAGGCCACGCACGGCCTTGGTTTGCTCGAGTGATTTCCTACGAGGTGCCGGGACATCCACGCCAGCATCAACATTTGTTGTCACCGCCGTCGAGCCTTCGGCGCTGCCATAACGAACTTCACGGAGCATCGCGTTGATCTGTGCCGTGGTATCTTGATCAATCTGCTCAGCCAAGCGGCTCATGGTATCGAGCGCGCGCCATGCATCGCTGTCCGAAATACCTCCCATACCGCGATGCGCGACCTTGTTGCGAACACCCTTGAGCTCCATGACGTAGTTCTTGCAATCCTGAGGCAACCTAAGGCGAAATACATCGCGCCAGTTGATGTCAACGAGCAGCAAGCACAAGGCAATATCGAGCGAGTCGGCAAGAGTGGCATAGTCACCCGATACAGGCAAGTTGCGCTTTTGGTCGTCGTAGAGCTTGTTGAGCACACCGACTTGCCAAAAATCATTGCCATATGCCTGGATAAGCTCGCGCATCACATAAGGGTCGAGAGCCTTGAGCAAAAGGTCAAAACCCTTGTTGAGAAGCTCGCTGTTATTGCTGTTGTTCTCCATGGTTTATCTCCTTGGGGCTTAATCGAAGAGCGAGTCTTGCATGGGACGCTCGACAGCAAGCTGCGCCGCCTTTGATTGGATCTCGGGCCATGCCGTTACGAGCGAGTTGTAAGCGAAGGCCTCCTGCTGCCAATTGCGTTTGTCAGCAATGGTAAAGAGGCGATACGCAAGTGCCTTGGCACCATCCGCACGACCGCCGAGCGTTTGGCTAACGATCTTGGCACAAGCCGCAACACCGCCCTCCTCGAGCGCGCGCGTAAGCTGCTGAGTCGTGAGCCAGGTAGGCGCTTTAAAGTCAACGCGCTCCGACACCTCGCTACGGTCGAGTAAGTGCACGTTGCCCTTAACGGAAGCAAGGAGCCCCTGTGCCGCCAGCCCTTCAATGGAAACGTTCTTAGCACGAGCAAGCACATCCGCCTCACCGAACTTAATGGTGTCAAAGGCTTTCTGCGTATAGAGATCGACGCAGAAACGACTCTCGCGATCGAGCTCGCCATCCTGGTCACTGAAGTACGCATCCACCTCTTGGTTGATGATCTGCAGTGCCGCGCGCACCGTCATGGGACTGCCATCGGCCTCGAGCACCTGCGAGAACCGCGAGTACACCCCGATGCCCGGGCCGATAGCCGACTGCGCCAGGTCCACCGGCGCGATGTTGGAGGAGCGCAGCTCGTCGAGGGCCGTATGCAGTTCGCGCTTGAGCGCCATCACAAAGTCGCGCCGCGTCCCCATGGGCGCGCCCTCGGGGCGCTTGCGGCACACGAGCACGATGGAGGAAGCAAGGGCGTTAGTACCGTTGCCGATAGTACGGCCTGGCTTTTCAGTTCGCATCGGCCATGTGCCGTTAATGGAAAAGCCCGCACGAATGATGGCGGAGAGCATCGTCTCCCAACCGGTCGACGCCGTGGATTCCACGTCGTTAGAAGTCTCGGTCTCGCTCTGCTTGAAGGCGTAATAGATGGTCACGGGTACGTCCTCGCGGGCGTACTTGTTCACCTGTTTGAAGGTGCTGAACATGCCCTCCTCGAAGAACTCGCGCGCACCGTCCTTGCCGCGGTCCTCGCGGTAGGGTGTGGCAACCAGCTCCTCGTGCTTGGGTACGAGCATGGTGCTGAAGAGCTTGGGGTAAGTGTGCCTAAGCGATTGGCGCAGCCAAACGTAGAAGAAGTCCGAGAGGTCCGCGTAGCCGATGTTGTCGTAGTAAGGAGGATCCGTCGACACGAGGATGCCGCGCATGCCATTGTCGCTTTGGGCGTCATATTGCCTAGCAATACCCGATTTCGCCTTCATCGGGAGCTGCCTAAGAACTTTCGTAACCCAATCAAGCATATTGGTCATTGAGCCAGAAGAGGAGCATAGCGGGTTGTTTTCAGCATAATCCCATGTCATAGGAATTGCTTGACGCCCAAATACATTTCTAGTTTGATCGCGGCCGGCATTCCATGAGCAAATAGACGAGTGGTAGTCCGTCAGCTTGTCAACGACGAACGCCAGGTACACACCGACGGCCTCACCATAGGCGCGGGCTCCGGTGCCGCCGTCCGCCAGGCCCACGCCGTCATCGGGCAGCCCGGCAGCAATGGCGTCCGCCTCGGCCTTTTTCTGGGCCTCGCCGACGAGCGCCGAGAACGTCGTCAGCGCCGTCAGCTGTCGATTGGTAAAGAGCTGAGAAAAAGTTGCGAGACCATAGTTGGGAGTCTTGAAGTCCCTGGGATTAGATGCGATATCCGCATCGGGATATTCGTCTGGCTTTGGGATGTCCGCGACGGATGCCTGTTCATCGTTTGGCGCGCAATAAACCCTCCCACGCTTACCCTCGGCAACAATCGCCATAAGTTTTTCGCCCATGCGGTGCTCGCGGCCTTCCGACCTGACGTATTTAAAATCTATAGGTGTCCCGCAGTGCACGCAGGTCGCGCCACGGCGGTTCACCGTACCGTCCTGCATCGCCTTACCAGGCGCGACCTCGAAGCGCACCTCGCCGCCCTCGCAGACGGGCTCGACGTGCCACTCCTTACCCTTCTTTTTGGAGAGGTCAAACGAGCGCACAAGGATCGCCTCGTGCCCGCAGGCGGGGTTGGGGCACTTGACGGCGCGGGCCCACAACCATGCGATAACGGTCGCCTCGCCGCCGCCCTGTTCGGCCGGCACCTTGACTTTAGGATACAGGTATCCGATTCGGCGGGCGGCCTCTTCCTTCATCCAGGAGCCGTAGTAATTGACGTCTGCGGCCAGACCGTTGTTGCCGGCCCACGAATCGATGCTTGCGCGCGAGCGCGACTCCGGGTTCACGGCCGTCTTCCCCGCGAACAGCGGCGGGATCTCGATCATGGCCTTGTTGATGGTCACCGCAACGGGGTTCAAGTCCTGCGCATAGGCCTCGAGGCCCAGACGCTGTGCCTCCAGCGGTATGGCGCCGCCGCCCGCGAACGGGTCTAGCAGCGGCGGCAAGTCGTCGCTCATCGACTTTTTAATCTCGGCCTTGGCGGCATTAAGCACACGATCGTTATTGGAGTTTTCCCACACCACGAGCTCGCGCAGGATGCCGAACAGGCGCTCGCGCTCGACAGCCTGCTCCTCCACGGTGGGGAACTCCTCGGGATGCGCCGACGGGTCGTCCACCAGCGACGACCAGATAACTGCGCGCGCCGCGGCCAGCGGGCGTCGGGCCCACCAGAGGTGTAGCGTCGAGGGATGCCCATGGCGGATGGACTTCTCACGCGCAGATGCCGCATTGATATCGTCGAGCGGCAGAGCCACCTCGATGAGCTTCTTTTTTACTGCCATGTCTGCTCCTTCTCTAGTATCACGTCGCCCGCTTCCTTGAGGCGCGCGATGTCGTAGTTCGTGCTTGCCGCGGCATAATCCGGCGGACTTGTAAATGGATGTGCGATGTAAGAAGTTCGGGTCGTGTTTCCCTCGACCTCGACCAGTGCGAGCACAAAGGCATCTGGCCTGTTGAGCGCACACATCACTTCGTTGTGCGAAACGGTGACCGTAGTGGCGCCCATGATGCGACCCTTGACCTCAATCATTCGCAGCGCCGGCCCCTTGGCACAAAGCTCATCGGGCACCGCGGATTCAATGTCGTAGCCGCAGTTATCTGCGCTTCGATCTCGCGGCGTAAATCCCAGTTCCCGCTCGATAGCCATGACGGCACGCATGCCGGCAAGCTCTATCTCGCGCCTGCCTGCCGCACTGGATTCGGTAGTAGCACGCGAGTCGTGGGGCAGCATGCCAACTGGAATCACAAGCGCGCCGCCCAGCACCCTCGGAGACGTGGGAGTGATGCTCTTTTCGCATTGCAGCTCCGCCAAGCGCATTTGCCTACGGTCGCGCAGATCGTCGGCGCGACGACGAGCATTCAGAGAGCTCAGGCGTGTCTTCTTGCCTTGCTTTTCTTTCTCCTCCAGCTCCCACGCGCGACCATCCCAATAATTGGCCTCGTCGGTAAGACGCGCGTCAACGGCTCGCTCGATCTTCTCGATCTGCGGAATACGACGATTGCGCACCTCTTTGAGGCTCACAGGGAGGATCTCGCGAATGGCGAAATCCATGGCAAGCGCATCAATGTCGCCGGTAAGCCACTCCTGCTCAGAAGCGATAGTGTGTGCGGCAGAGGCCTCGGACGGACGAGGACCGCGATAGTCCAAATAGGGCGCATAGCCCGCATCACGAGCTTCGCCCGCAGCGTCAACCTCAACGAACCTAAACTCTTTGGATACCGTACGTTTGGTGCCGTCGGTCAGCGTCGTGCCGTCCTGGACGGAGTTTTCGATATAGAGCAAGAGTCTTGGCTTGTCTCCAAAATCTCTATCGTCCACGAGCACACAGCCCCGCTTAAGCGCCGAACCCATTTGGCCAATCAGCACCTTCACCGTTGCGTCCAAAAGCGGGTCACCGGGGCATACCAACTCCGCGGGAACGAGCCCGGGGCCCTCTTTAGATTCTTTGTCAAAGCAAATACGCTCATAGGAGGCAAGCACGTGGCCGCATTCGCCGTCCATGCTCATCGAGCGAACCGAGAACGGCACCTCAAGCACCTCGAACCTGCCAGTCTCGCGAGATGCCACGCGTCCTCCCAAGCGCTTCATTGCCGCCATGAAAAATGCCTGGATAAAGTGCGGCTCGAGCTTGCGAGCCTCCATGCGCTCCATGTCCTCGCGAATAGCGCTTACGCCGCGAGCGTCCATGACGTCATCGGTAAGCGCATATTCCTTGAGGAGCCGTTTAATGGAGCTCGTGTCGAGCGATGCATCAACCACCTGGTTGAGCCGCGCCCGTACCTCGGGGTCATCGCCATAGCGAATCGCATCGAGGAGCAAGTCACGGAGCGTCTTGCCTTCAAAGGTAACTCTGCCCAAGATGTCGAAAACCTTGCCGCCCAGCGCGGCACGTTCCACCTCGAGCTTGCTGAACAGGCGTTGGAATACTTCTCCCTCGCGCGTCTGCGTGGAGACAAGGTTCCACAGATGACATACTTCGGTTTGACCGATGCGGTGAATACGACCGAAGCGCTGCTCGAGTCGATTGGGATTCCACGGCAGGTCGTAGTTGATCATAAGGTGCGCGCGTTGCAGGTTAATGCCCTCGCCGGCGGCATCCGTAGCGACAAGGATGCGCGAGTTCGCATCCTGCTTGAACATTTCCTCAGCACGATGGCGCTCGTCGCGCGTCATACCGCCCTTAATAGTAAGCACGGCAGAACGGTCACCCAGAAGCGATCCGATTTTCCCTGCAAGATAATTCAGCGTGTCTTTGTGTTCGGTAAAGATGATGAGTTTCTCACGTCGACCGTCCATGCCAAACATATTGGAATCGTCTTGCAGCAGTCGCGAAAGCTCCTCCCACTTACGGTCCTCGCCACTAATGCGAACATCGTTTGCCTTGCGCTCGAGCGTGCGTAAAATCGCGATCTCAGTATCGAGCTCAGCCGCAGTCGCCGCCGCAGAAGCGGTGTCTACGACGTCATCTTCCATTTGCTCGTACTCATCGGAGTCGTAATCGTCCTCGTCAAAATCTCTGGCATCGATGCCCCATTTATCTGTATAGGCGACCTTACCGCTCGCAACACTTTTTGCCTCGGCGAGCTTGGACTCGAGCCGTATGCGACGACGCCGAAGCGACTGGTAGATGGCCTCGGGGCTCGACGCAAGACGACGCTGCAGGATGGTCAAAGCAAAGCCGACGCTGTTCTTATGCTTGCCACCCAAGCGCTCCGCACGGTTAAACTCCTCGGTGACGTAATGAGTCACCGAGTCATAGAGCTCCTGCTCGGCAGGAGATAGGTCGTATTCGACTGTGTAGGCGCAACGTTCGGGGAATAGCGGGCGCCCATCAAACTTGAGCAGCTCCTCTTTCACGAGGCGACGCATAACATCGGAAACATCGCAGTCAAGCGAAGCGGCGGGCGGAAGGCTCTGAGCCTGGCCGGCAGTGGAGCGCGCCGCAGGATTCTTAACGCGATTGCCTCCCGCAAACCGGTCCTTGTCCACGAGCGCCATAAAGTAGCGAAAGTCAGCCGGCTTACCGTTGTGAGGCGTAGCTGTAAGAAGCAACAAGTTTTCGGTTGTGTCACCCAAGAGTTGACCGAGTTTATAGCGTTTGGTCGGCTTGAACTCGCCGCCAAAGTTTGTCGCGCTCATCTTGTGGGCCTCGTCGCATACAACGAGATCCCACGAAGTTGCCCTTAGCTTCTTTTGGATCTCGTCGTTGCGAGCCAGCTTATCTAGGCGGCCGATGCAAAAATTGACCTCATCGAAGGGATTCCCGGTAGCAGAAGACTCCAGAACATCATTTGTAAGCAAGCGGAATTTGAGCCCAAACTTTTGCCATAGCTCGTCTTGCCACTGTTCCACAAGATTACCGGGAGCCACGATAAGGCAACGCCTAAGATCGCCGCGAGCAATCATTTCTTTTATTAGGAGGCCCGTCATGATGGTCTTGCCTGCGCCGGGGTCGTCCGCCAGCACATAACGCAGCGGCAAGCGCGGCAGCATTTCCTTGTAGACGGCCGAAATCTGGTGCGGCAGCGGCTCGATAGACGACGTACGAATAGCCAGATAGGGATCGAACAGATGAGCCAAGCCTATGCGATACGCTTCGGACACGAGTCGCAGGTCATCGGGGTCGGCATCGAACGCCCAGGCGCTGGACTTTTCGATGGTGTAATTATCCTCGTCTGTATCGAAGAGAGGTCGGTCACCCAGTACGCCCTGGTCCGTCTTGTAGATTACGTTTAAGACGGAATCGCCATGCCATTCGACAGCCATAATGGTCACGGGCGAATCCCCCGCGATACCGCGAACGCGCGTACCGGGCGTTATCTCTGCTAGCTTTGCCATCACGCGCCCCGCTTTATGAGAAGCGAAAATGCGTGTCGCAAGATAACGCTAGGATTGTCTATCGAAGGAAGACACTCACTAGCGAGCACCCCCCCCCGAAGAGTTTTCGTCTGAATGGCCACGAAAAATCTCCTGGGTTTTATTGATACCGGGGTGAACGATAAATCACCCTTGTTACAGCTTTATCTATTGTCTTTCAATCAGCTTGCCGTGTCATGGGGTTTTCTGCAAAAGGAATCCTTTTTACCTCGCGTGGTTTGTTGCTCAACAATGCTGCGAATAGCGTGAATGCCTTATGATTACTCCGCGCCACCAGCGCCCATTAGCACGCTTACAGACGCTTTGGCACCTAACGCCCGTTGTTCGATGCACACCCTTTACTCAAACGCCTACACTTGAGCATTACAGATCAATTACGCCACCAGGCAAGCGAGGCTAACATGCGGTCCGAAAACGAACAGATTCATTACCGAGCAAAGTTCAGGCTTTCGCCCTATTCGACCACCACGCCCTCAATCGTCGATGCGTATCGTCAAATCTACACCTGGGTGCGCGACAAAGAGAAGCGCAAACGCCATGAGCAGAGCGCCTTTGAGTTTTTATCAAGCAATAAAAACGTTGCCTCCGACTTCGTATTTGGAAACCTCAGCTATCCCGTTGGCTATTCTGGAGGCATGACCACGGGCAGCCGCGTGAGCATTTGCACTCGCGCAGCCTTTGATGACAAGCGAGGCAAGATTCCCGTCGCTTGGGCCTTTGAATATGACGAGCCCGACAGTCGCTATCCGTTTCGTCACTGGCACACCTGTATTGGTCTCGAGACCGCCGAGGACGACTCATGTCTGGTCAATATCAAGGTCACCTATGCGACCCTGCCCGATTATGTGGGCTGGCCACTGCCAGAACCGGACCTCAATATTCCCCGCATCGCAAAGGTTCTGTTTTCGCTTCCCAATCATCAGGCATGCGTTGGAGAAACAGTCGTCAACACATCGTGCACGCGCCTGACGTTTGAGAACTTTGACGTCGAGTTCTCCGACAACCTTCTGAGCAGCCAGCGCGAGCTCCCCCTGATTCTAATAACCAGCGATGATACCGGTCGATATCCCGTCAAAGATCCCGGCAAGCTCGCCAATAACCTTATGGGCCTAGCCAACGTGTTTGCCGCCGACGAATCTGATGGCCGGCTCAAATCAAAGCTGTTCAATCTTTTTCTCTACGATACGCCCGCCTATCGATACAACTGCCCCAGGTCGTCACTTCGTATTTACCAACCGAACATCAATCTGTCTGACGAAGGAGACGCCCGTCGGCACCTCTGCATAAGGCGCGATAGGCTGACCGAGTACGGCAACAAAACATCCACGATACTTAACCGGAGCCTAGGGCGCTCGTTCTTGCGCGGCAAGGGCGATATTGTAGACACGAGCGATATTGCCTGGTACAAATCGCGCCAATCAATCGGGGCGCTACGCAGCCGCATGGCAGAGATGAAACGCCACGCAGAGAATGAAACCGTAGCCGAGGCAAAACGCACCGAAGCGCTTGCGGCTTCGTACAGCCAAGAGGCCATGGACAACCTTAAAGAGTTGTTGTCAAAAGAGACTGCCGACAGGCAGCTCTGGGAGGGGTTGGCCAACGATTACGCCGACAGCAACGCCGCGTATGAGCAGCGTATTGAGCAACTGGAAAACAGCCTGCTCGAGCTGGATGAATCCGAGAACACGATTGCCAACTTAAAGTATCGACTCCAAGAGGCGCTGGAGCGAGCCGACCGCTCGGAAAAGCAGGTAGCCGCACTCAGGGCGGAAGCATGCTTTGTCGAGGGGCTCGAGGCATTTCCGCGCACTCTTGAGGACGAGCTTAAGTTTGCTGCGAACCTCTGGCCCTCGCGCATTTTCGTTTTGCCCGAGGCATACGACTCGGCACGCCGATATGATTTTGCCGATCTTGACGAGGAATGGCAGATCCTTAAATCCGTAGCGACCGTCATGTGGCAGCTCAAGTTTGGGGAGCGCCCGACGGCCGGAGACCTCTATAGCGAGTTTAGAAATCAGACCTCGTTTGACGCCGCCCCAACCGAGACCAAGCTGACTAAAAACGACACCGAGCTCATGCGGCTCCGCCAACGCACTTACAACGGTAAGCAGGTTTGTATCTTGCCGCACATTAAGGGCAACGGTCGCAACCGCCGCGACCCATTCCGTCTGCACTTTTGTTTTGACGACGAAGCCAAGCTAATCGTGATAGGCCACTGCGGAAGTCATTTGCCGACGTCAGGAACTGCCAGGCAGTAAGGCGCAGCACCAGCATGGGCGGAGGGTGCCGCCTACCTCCCCACCGCCTTCAGCTTCAGCAGCAGGTCTCCCAGCTCGGGGTACTTGCTGGAAAGGTGCGTCTGGACTCGCTCGCCCATCCCCCAGGGCGCGGAAGCCTGCTACAACTCCACTTTCACCAACTCGAAGCATTTCTCTAAGAATTATTCAACGCCCATTCCAAGCTCAAGCTGCATCAGTAGCTGTCTAATTCGGAACTCACAAGTTCCAAATTAGACAGCTCGCAGCATTGGAGCCGCAGACGCATCGGCGCAGGCCCAAAGGACACCAAGCGAAACAGTAGAACAAGAAAACCAGCCCATTCATACCCACACACTCGATGTGTTAAATTCACGCGAGGATGGCTCCCTATATGTCCATATGAAACTTGAGGATAAATAAAATAGTTGGCCCCACAAACCCACTAGCGGCATCTTTGGCAATTTAGTCTCACGGTAATACGGCTTATGAAAACGGCACGCAAATAGACGCAGGCGTCCTAAGGCGAAAGCTGCCTCTGATCCGCAGCCAAAAACCCAGCAGCCGCTACAACTCAACCTTCACAGGCGCGGGATAATCCGCAAGAAACGCGTCCAAAGGCAGGTCATGATCACCATACAGAAAGTCCGCCGCCTCAGGACAAAGCTGCCCGAACAGGCTCACGGCATCAGCATCTACCTTCCTAGGCGAAAGTTCATCACGCTTAGGGTCGAAGAGCCGCTCGTTATGGGCTACGCGATTTCGCACGCGCAGTATCCCGTAGAGCTTTTCCTGAAGTTCGGCTCGCTTTGTTCCCTTTGGCCACGCAAGATAGAGGCCTGATCTCCAAATCACCGCTTCACGACTGCGGTCTGCCAAGTGCACCCAAAAGCCGAGCGTGAGGCCGGCAACCAGGCTTCCGGTCGTAAAGCCACTCGGCAAGCTACTCGCAGCAGCATCGATAGTCTTTCGATTAATGCGATTCGAGTCGAGCATTCCGCTGGCAGACTTCCTCGGCACGGGTCTACGCGCGGGAGAAGCATCGTCGAGAAGCCAATGTTCCTCGCCATCCCAGCGGGACTCCATAATGTCGTTGTAGGCGTTGCGCAGCGCCACTTCAAAATGAGATATGTCGCGCATAAGGAACTGGCCTAGAGAGGCGTTCCACTCGTAGAGCTCTAGAGCCTTGTCGATGTCTCCATTGCATTCTTCGAGATACGGGAAAAGCCGTTCAGCCGAAAGCCATTTCTCGGCCCATAGGCGCATTGTCGCATCACGGCGCCCTTGAGCCGCGCACTTCATCGTCTGGTAGTTGTTGCGCTCGTCAGACAAGAAAGCTCCTATAAACACAAATTGAGCCCCGGTGACTTGAATCAGAGGTCATTCCCGGGGCCATCGATTCGAAGTATACCCATTGACGGCAGAATAAACAAATGGATTTTCGGTAAAGGAAGCACGGCACGCCCGCAAAACCACTACGCCCCAAGTGCCGCCATGGGGATCACCGCCACGCCGTCGTCGCGTGTGTAGGCAATGCTCCCCTTTCCAACCACGACCGCCAAAAACGCCGGCGCGGCATTCTGGGCGGCAGGATTGGAGAGCACTTTCCTCTCCAGCGCCTTGAGATTTCTCGCTCCATCGTCTGCTTTCGCATCACTCAGCTTGACCTCGATGGCTCCCATTCGCACAGGTCCTCGGTCAGCTTGAGCCTGTTGAAGAGGTCCAAGTACGCAGCGATGATCCTCTCGTCGGGGCCCGCCTCACCGTACGAGGCGTCCTTTATGAGCGTCTTGTACGTAACAGCTTGGCTCTCGTTCATGGCAAGAGCTCGCAAAAGGCCGTGTGCAAGCTCGGGCGATCATGCGATATGCGAAATTACGCCATTCTCAATGCTATTTTTACGCTACTTTCAATGTAGTTTTTACGCCATATTCATTGAAGGTTTTACGCTCGGCATCCTTAGCGCGACCCATTCCGAGCATCACATCAGAGCGCGCTTAGTTATCTCCGCTCGCACATCTCGGCAAACGAAATCAGCTTGGTATCTCCCCTGCTCTTCGCAGCTTCCTGACATCCTTGCGTAAAGCCACGCTTCGAGAAGATCACGTAGCTTTTATGCTGCCGTCTAAAGAGCTCGCTTCGATGCACGAGCTTTTGCAGCACGTCTTCACCCGTCGGTTCATTGCGCCATTTGCACTCCGCAAACAGTGCAGTGCCCTCGCCATCGTCAACAATCAAGTCGATTTCTTCCTGCGTATGCGTGCGATTATCCGTCCCCCACCAGCGTCCAACGGTCGCAGGGACCACGTCGAGCTGGCCCGCCCGCGCAAGTTCGTACACGCACTGCCTGCATATAAGCTCAAAGACCGTGCCCATGTAATCCGATAAGTACGGCTCAATGCGCTTGTACGCCATCTCGGTCATATCGTTTTGAATCAGCCCGATGTTCTGCGGCACAAACTTGTACCAGAACCTAAACATCTGGTCGCTCAGCAGATACACGGCTCGCTTATTGCTCGTCTCGTTTAGGGGCAGCTCGCGCTCGACAATTCCAAGCGACGCCAGCTTATCCACATAGCTCTTTACATTGCTTGCAGGAATTCCCGTAGAGCTCGCAACCTCCGAGATTCTCGAGCGCCCCTGAGCAATTGCTTGCACGATCGCATCATACTGCTCGGGATTACGGCACTCTTGCAAAAGCAAGTTGCTCGGCTCCTCAAAGAGATAGCCCGTAGGGGTAAGGAATAGACGTCTGATGTTGTCCTTGAGCGATGCGGCGGAATCGACTTTCTCGATATACGCGGGAATGCCGCCCGTCATGCCATAGCAAACCGCAGCGTCTTCGCGATCCATGTCGTGCCACATGCCGAGGGTCGTCGTAAAATCGAGCGGTATGATCTTAAACCGGGCCGTACGCCTACCGTATAGTGGGCTCTCGTAGCCCAACACCTGTTCCTCCATAAACGAAAGAGACGAGCCGCATAGAATCAGCATGAGCTTGGTCTCTTTGTACAAGTGATCGATCTTGTCTTGCAGCAACGAGCTAATCTCGGGATTTGATTGAGCGAGATAGGGATACTCGTCAATCACGACAATCAAACGTTCCGCGCGGGCCATGGTGGCTAACGCATCGAATGCCTCGTCAAAACTACGAAACGACACACCTGCAGCACCAACCGAGCCCGCAAGTATCGCCTGGCTAAAGCCGTGCAGGTTTGCCTCTGCGTTAGTACGACGAGCTTGAAAGTAAATAGCCTTCTTGCCTTGGATGAACTCTGTGATAAGACGCGTTTTACCCACACGACGACGGCCGTAAATCACAGGCATCTCAAATGAACCCGCGTCATACAGTCGATTGAGCTCGGACATTTCCGCTGTTCTTCCGATAAACATAGGGCCTCCCTTCCTTTACGTTATAGCTAGCTATATTATACCTTCCTATAATATAGCTAGCTATAACGTAATATGGCAATCGGCACGCATGCGAAAGAGGCGGCGCCCCGCCACACGTGGAATGTCCCGGAAGCACCGAGGCAAATCCGCCCTACGAGCGCTTGTCGGACTTTCCAAGGCACTCAAGCAGCGTTCGAAGAAAAAGAAGAGGGGTCGACGCCGTTAAGGCATTGACCCCTTGATCTAAGTAACGGCGTCGCCCAGCTTTCCACCACTTGGGCTGCCGTCGACCTTATTTTACCCGCGGCACTAATTTAGGACAGCTCGGCAAACGAGATCAGCCCAACGTCTCCCCTACTTTCCGCGCCATCCGAATTGTCAAAACGCAAGGCGTCCCCCGGCGACAAGTGGTCAATCACCCCTGCGATGCGCTTGGCCATTTGTGGTGCAGCTGGCTCATATCCGTGAGCATCCCAGTAGCGCAGATAATCCGCGAACTGGCGCGTGGTCGCATAGTAGAACAGGTCATAGTCGAGCTCGGCATCGGAGCAGTTGGGGCGAGCGTTCGCCATAATGCGAAAATCGACGAGCGCGCACGCACAGAACTCATCGAAGCCGTGCCCAGGAATCTGCGACGACAGAATGGCATGGTACTCCGCTCGATGCTGCATTACGTGTTCGAGGATATGCCGCACCATGTCCTCCATGTTGCACTGCGAATCACGCAGATCGTTCGCGAGGATTCGAGCATACATCGCGGTATGCTCTTTGACGAGCGCGGCGGCGAGCGCATTTTTGTCCGAGAACTGACGGTAGAAACCCGTGCGTCCGTAGCCGCTACGACCGATGATGTCACTCGCCGTTATCTTGGAATACGACTTTGTTCGCAGTAACTCGACAAGCGCCTCTAAGTATGCTTTCCTCGAGCGATTCATGGATTACCGACTTCGCAAAATGAATGATGGTTAATTATGTGTTCTCTTATGAACACTTTTGGATATTTTATCCCCTAGTAATGCCGAATGAAATAGACCAAACTTAGTTTATCAGCGGTTTTGATACCGTAATTCGCAACATAACGGAGGGAACAGATGGGCAAACTTGATGGAAAGGTCGCAATCGTCACGGGCGCGACGTCGGGCATTGGCCAGGGTGTCGTCTGGTGCTATTGCGAGGAAGGTGCCAAGGTCGTTTTCTGCGGTCGACGCCGCGAAAAGGGCGAGGCATTCGAAAAGGAGCTCCGCGATGCTGGGCATGACGCGACCTTTGTGCAGGCGGATATGACAAACGAGCAGGATGTCGATATGCTCTTTTCCGCGACCATCGAGGCGTATGGCAAACTCGATATCTTGGTCAACAACGCCGGCATGATGACTAACTTCCAGGTCGAGACCATGGACATCGCCAACGATTTCGACCGCGTGATGGCCCTCAACCTTCACAGCTACGTCTATGCCACGCAGCTTGCCGTCAAAGCCATGACGGACGGCGGCGCAATCGTCAACGTCGCAAGCATCGGCGGCCTTGGCGGTTGCCCCGGTATGAGCAGCTACGGCGCCAGCAAGGCTGCCACGCTCTCGTTCACTCGCTCGATGGGCGCGGAGCTCGCTCCCAAGGGCATTCGCGTCAACGCCATCTGTCCCGGAACGATCTTCTCCGAGATGATGCCGCGCGACGGCGAATTCACCCAATACACGCTGGCAAAGATTCCCATGGGTCGCGGCGGAGAGCCGCGTGAGATTGGCACGGTCGCCGTGTTCTTTGCGAGCGATGATTCCAGCTACGTAACGGGAACGCAGCTCATCGTCGACGGTGGCATGACCGCCTAGACATGGTTGCCGCACACACCGCGGCGCTTGGGCGATTGAGCGATGCGGCGGTTTTTTGGTTCTGCCTCATATAATCCAATGCCTCCTGCCCGGCCCTTCGAAAGAGGGGTCGGGCTTTTGTTGTGACCGAGGGGCGATGGAAGGCACGGCATATACAGTTGATGTTGAGCGCGGACGATCTGTCAGCAATGGCCGTCCGCGCTCTACCCTAGCCGCGGTGACGGACGCGGCTGTAGGGCGTATCCACCATGGGCAGATCCGGACGCAGCTTGCCATCAAACGCGCGATAGGCGTTCTGCACGGCGGGCGCCGTGGGGATCGTTGCGATCTCGCCGATGCCCTTGCCGCCGTATGCCACGGGCAGCAGCTCGTCCTTCTCAACGTAGATGGCGTGGATATCCGGAATCTCGGGCGCACGGAACAGCCCAAGCGTACCGTACCTTGCCTGGGGTACGCAGTCCTTGAGCGGCCAGTCCTCGGTAAGCGCATAGCCCATACCCATGAGCACGCCACCTTCGATCTGACCCTGGATGGAGATGGGGTTGACCACCTTGCCGGAATCGTGCGCGGCATAGACCTCGCTCACGCGGCCGTCATCATCCAGAATGACCACATGTGTGGCAAAGCCGTAGCAGATGTGGCTCTTGGGGTTGGGAACATCCGCACCCAGCTTGTCGGTCGGCTCCAGGTACACGTAGCCAAACTCACATCCCTCGAGCGCCTTGATGGCGGCCGCGGGATCCTGAGGATGCATACCCTGGCCGGCGACGAGCTCCTGCGTGTGCAGCTGATAGGCGCGACCGTCGTCGTACTCGATCTTGACGCCGTCGCCATGCGCATTCACGGGAGCGGCGGGCGCAGACTTGCCGGCCTCGATGTCAAGCATGGCATCGCGCAGCAGGAAGGCGGCACCGCGCACGACCTCGCCAGTCACGACCGTCTGTCGCGAGCCAGACGTGGTGCCGGAGTCGGGAGCGTTCTCGGTGGAGCACTCGCCGTTGGCAATGCAGTGAAGCGGCAGGCCACATGCCTCGGCAACGTCCTGCAAAAACAAAGCCGCGGTACGCGCCGGCGGGCGGGTTGTTGGTGTAGTAGCCAAAGCCGCGAATGTCGGTGTTCTGGTACTTGTAGGGGCCGACGGCATGCGTGCAGGCGCGCTCGAGCACCGGGCCGCACAGCGACGCGTAGGCGCCGGTGTCAAAGTTGATCTCGCAGTCCAGGCCGGTAAAGTTGCCCTCGGCGTCGCAGCCCAGTGTAAAGGTGCCGTCCATGGCGTGACGCTTGGGATGAAAAGCGAGCGACTCGGCACGCGTGAGCTTGCACTTCACAGGACGCTGGAGCTTATAGGCAGCAAGCGCGGCCAGGTGCTGGATGGACACGTCCTCCTTGCCGCCAAAGCCGCCGCCCACGAGCATGGTCTCTACAACCACGCGCTCGGGTTCGCTATCCCAGCCAAACATGTGGGCGCACTCTTTGCGCGTGTCGTAGGCGCCCTGGTCGGTCGACTGCACCTTGACGCCGTTCTTGTACGGGAAGGCAACGGCGCACTCGGGCTCCAAGAAGGCATGCTCGGTAAAGGGCGTGGTAAAGCGCCGCGTCACGGTGAACGCGCTCTCCGCTAGCGCCTTGGCGGCGTCGCCGCGCGTCACGTGACGGCTCTGGCACACGTTGTCCTTGAGTTCCACCGTGTTGCCAAAGGCAAAGAAGCTGTCGTGCAGGCGCGGGGCGTCGGCAGCCCTGGCCTCGACAATGTTGCGCACGGGCTCCAACGGCTCGTAATCGATCTTTACGAGCTTCTTGGCCTTCTCGAGCGTCGCTTCGTCCTCGGCGACCACCAACACAATGGCATCGCCCACGCAGCGGGCGTCGCCGCCTGCGGAGGCGCAACCGCTTCCGCAGGCAACGTAGGCCACGTTATGTTGAATGGATTTGGCCATAAGAGACTCGCTTATTTCTTAAGGAGGTACGGATAGCTGTCGCGCACGGCCTTGATGGTCAGGCGGACGGCCTCGGGCAGACCGGTGTTGACGGCATCGACCGAGACGGTGCGGACCGTACCGGCGACGCGGACCTTAAAGTGGTCCTCGTCCACTGCCAGGAAGCCCTCGTTCTCGGAGTTCTCCATGTCCTGCTCGCTCCAGAACAGGGTGAGCTTGTCCTTGTAGGGACGACCCTCCTGGTAGGGGCAGAACACGGCGCAGTTGCCGCACTCGTTGCACATGCCGTCGACATGGACGACCTGATGCTTGGCCAGGCCCGGCACCTTAATGGCAACGTTGGCGCGGTTGGGGCACACGTCGCAGCAGACCTCACACACCGAACCGCAGCCCAGGCAGCGAGTCTTGGTGCAGTTGCGCTTGTCGCGGCACAGCGACCCCTTGCGCTCGTAGCAGGTATCCTCGCGACCGGCCTGCTCGTTGCAGTCGGCGTACCTGTTAAAGTCCACACCGACGATGGCACGGGCAACCTCGGCGGCATCGGCGATAGCCTCGACCACGGTTGCCGGACCGCGGCGGCAGTCGCCGGCAGCCCAGACGCCCTCGACGCCGGTGGAGGTGGCGGCAAGGCGGCCGCGACGGTCGTGCTCGACGCCCGCGGCATCGTACAGGCTGGCATCGATGCCCTCGCCCACGGCGCAGATCACCGTGGTGGCGGGAAGCTCAACAGTTTCGCCCGTGGCGACGGGGCTGCGACGGCCGCTTGCATCCGGCTCGCCAAGCTCCATAACATCGCAGGTCAGCACGGCGCCGTTGAGCGCCTTGGGCGCCAGCAACTCGCAGAACTCAACGCCGTCGGCAAGAGCAAGATCGAGCTCTTCCTCGTCGGCGGGCATCTGCTTCTTGGTGTGGCGATACACCAGGCGCACGTTCTTCACGCCTGCCAGGCGCTTGGCCACGCGGGCAGCATCCATCGCGGTGTTGCCGGCGCCAATGACCACGACGTCCTCGCCCAGCTCGAGCTTCTCGCCCTTCTTGGCGGCCTCGAGGAACTCCAGCACGTCGAGTTCGGCGCCCTCGCCCAAGCCCGCAGAGCCGGGCATCCAGGCGCCGGTGGCCACGACCACGTCGGTGAAGCCCCGGGCCTTGAGCCCGTCGATGGAATCCACGCGAGCGTTGAGCTGCACCTTGGCGCCAAAGGCCAGGCAGAGCTCGGCGTCGTGGTAGATATCGTCGCTGGCGATACGGAACTCGGGGATCACGTGACGGACCACGCCGCCGAGCGAGTCGCGGGCCTCAAAGATGGTGACGGGCACGCCGGCACGCGTCAGGAAGAACGCCGTCGCCAGACCGGCAGGGCCGCCGCCGATAACGGCAACGTTGCGCTCGCCGTCGTTGGCGATGGCCTGGGCGCGCTGCTTGGGCAGCACGGCGGTCATGGCCTCGCGGGCGGCCTTGAGCTTGCTGGCGCGGATCTGGGCGCCCTCGGGCTCGTAGAACGCACGCTCGCAGGAACGGCCGCAGGGATGCGGGCAGATGGTACCGGTAATGAACGGCAGGGCGTTGCGCTCGATGATGATGTTAAGCGCGTCCTCGTAGCGGCCCTCGTCAACAGCCGCCAGGTAGGCGGGAATATCCTGCTGGATGGGGCAGCTCGTGCGGCACGGCGTGGTAAAGCAGTCGGAAAGCGGGCTCTTGCCGGCGACCTCGCGGTCGGGCAGCGGGCGCAGCGGCTTCTTGTAGAGCGGGTTGGTGAGCGAATCGGTCTGAATCGCGGTCACGACGTCGAGAGAGACGCCCGCGAACGGCTTGCCGTCCAGATCGGTAAACTCGCCGGCCATCTGGCTAAAGCGCTCGTAGCCACCGGGCTTGAGCACGTCAGTCGCCAGGGTGACGGGCCAAATGCCGGCGTCATACAGGGCACGGATGTTGTAGACCGTGGCACCGCCGGAGTAGCTGATGCGCAGCTTGCCATCGAACTGCTCGGTAATGCGGCGGACGGCCTCGATGGTCAGCGAGAACAGCGAACGGCCCGACATGTACATCTCGGTGGAGGGCAGCTCGTTCCTCGTCACATCGACGGGGAACGTGTTGGTCAGCTTGACGCCAAACTCCAGGCCGCGCTCGGCGCACAGGGCAATCAGGCGCTCGAACATAGGCACGGCATCGGCCCACTGCAGGTCCTCGCGGAAGTGCGTGTCATCGAAGACGATATAGTCAAAGCCCAGCTCGTTGAGGCGCTGACGTGCAAACTCATAGCCCAGCAGCGTGGGGTTGCACTTGATGTAGGAGTTGAGGCCCTTCTCGGTGATCAGGTAGGTCGCGATGCGCTCGATCTCCGCCGGCGGGCAACCATGCAGCGTGGACTCGGTAATGGAGTTGGAGACACGCGCCGGGATGGACTCGACAAACGCGGCATCGACATGCTCAAATTTGTCCAGGTTGGCGAGCGCCCATGTGCGGCACTCGTTCCAGACGTCAGAGCCGCTGGCGTCCTTCATGCCCTCGATGTAGGCGTCGACCTTGGGGCTCTTAATACCCTCGAGGTCATAACCCACGGACATGTTGAAGACAAAGCCGTCCGGGCTTCCCAGGCCGTACTCGCGAGCGATCAGGTGGCAGGCAAACCATGCCTTCACGTACTCGGCAAAGGCCTGCGGAACCTCGAGCTCGGTCGACCACTCGCAGTTGTAGCACTCGTCCTGCGCCACAATGCAGGGTTTGTTCACACACTTGGAGAGCTCCTCGCCATCCATCACCTGAACGGTCTTGAGCTCAAAGAAACGAGAACCGGCCACGTAGGATGCCACGATGTTCTGGGCCAGCTGCGTATTGGGACCGGCAGCCGGGCCAAACGGGGTCTCGATGCGCTCGTCAAAATGGGAAGCGCGCCCTCCTGGTTGGTCGTGACCATCTTGCGCACGCCAAAGATGGCGTCCTGGGTCTTGTGCTCCTCGATGACCCAGTTCATCAGCTGCGAAAACGGGATCGGCCTCATGATGTCGCTCATAGTGAGCTCCTCTCTGTAGCGCCCGGCGAGACCGCGCGGCGGGCGCAAATACGGTGTAGCGCTAGCACAAGCGCCGGCGACCCCGCAGAGGTCGCCTATACGCGCGTCGGATGCGGCGAAACATCCGACGCGCGTGAATCTACTTGTTAATTAGTAGGCGCGATCGTTGAGCGTGCTCCAGAGCTTCTTGGACTCGGCCATGGCCCACGCGCTGATCTTGTCCTCATCAATGCCAACGAACTCGCGATCCTTGTACAGGATGCGGCCGTTGATGATGGTGGTGCGGCAGTTTTTGCCCATCATGCCAAAGAGCATGTGGCCGTCGATGTTCTCCTCGCTCAGCGGCGTAAAGGGCTTGTAGTCCATGACGATGACGTCGGCGGCAGCGCCGGGCTCAAGCACATCGAGCTTACGATCGAAGTACTTGCTGGCCATCTTGACGTTGTTCTCGAACAGCATGGTCATAGCCTCGCACCAGCCCACGTTGGGCATGGCGGCGATCATGTGGTTGTCGTTATCGCGACACTCCTTGGCGGCCCACTGGGCAAATTCGGCGTTTTCGGCAATGGCCTGGTCGCATTTTTCCTGGCCGCGGCGATCGGAGACCTCGTAGCACAGGCACGAACGCATGCCCAGCTCCTGAGCTGCATCCTTAATGGTAAAGAGGCTTCCCGGGATCTCGCAGAAGCTCGCATGATGATCGAAGATCGTGGTGACGCCATCGCGGATGGAATCCAAGATCGTGGCATAGGCGCTGGCCTTGGTGCCGGCGAGGGTCAGGTTGTCGTCGATCTTCCACCACTGCTGCTCAAGATTCTCCAGGAAGTTGGTGGGGTTGCAGCCCTTGATGGCAATCGCGGGCCAGACCCGAGTAGATGTGGGTGTGGCAGTTGATGAGTCCGGGCATGATGAGGTTGCCCTGGGCGTCGACGTACTCAGCATCCGGGTACTTGGCCTTGAGCTCGCACTCGGGGCCCACTTCGACGATCGTATCTCCGTCAATGGCGACCGCACCGTTTGGAATGAACGGGGTCTGAGCGTTGCGGGTAAAAACGGAACCGTTAGCGACCAGAAGCATGGATGCTCCCTTCAGCATCAGGGGCGGGATTTGACACCTCTGACATGGCGGAGTGCGAAGTGCCGGCCTACACCGGAAACGGGCCCTCTCCCGTCAACGCTTCACCAAAGGGACAAACCCATTGAAGTGCGGCCTATCGCCGCATGGCGTCGGCGGACGAGGCGATACGTCCGCCAACGAATAGCACCGAATTGGTTACTTCTTGCTCTCGGGTAGGACCAGGTCCACGGCAGCGTCCTTGGCGGCATCGATATGCTGAGCCACGACCGGCGTCTGCGGAAGGATCAGATTGAGCACGATGGCCATGATGGCGGTGGGGGTCACGGCGTTGGAGCCGATGACGGTGGACACCAAGGTAGGCATGCCCTCGCCGGCAAGGCAACCGCTGGTCATCCAGATACCCAGGCCAAAGACAACGGAGGTGCCGACGATGGTGGTGCGCTGCGTGAGGCCCTCGCGGGTGAACATGCGCACGCCGTTCATGGTGATGGTGCCAAAGACGCCGACGGTCGCGCCGCCGATGACGGGCTGCGGGATAGCGGAAAGGACGGCAGAGAGCTGCGGGAACAGGCCGGCGATGGCAAAGACGGCTGCGATGATCACAAAGACCCACTTGTTGACGACCTTGTTGGAGCAGATGATGCCCACGTTCTGGCCAAGGGCGCTGGTGGGAAGACCGCCCAGCAGACCGCCGACCATAGAAGTGAGGCCCTGGGACACGATAGCGCCGGAGAGTTCGCGCTCGGTGGGCATACGGTCGATGGAGCCCAGGCAGGCGGCGGAGACGTCACCGATAACCTGGATGGCAACCATGGGGAACACGGCGGCGAGGGTGATGCAGACCTCGGGATCAAACTCGAGCGCATAGGGCATGAGCTTGGGAAGGGCGAAGACCTGAGCGGTGGCGACGCTGGAGAAGTCGATCATGCCAAAGGGGATGGAGACGATCATGCCAACGATCATGCCAAAGAACACGGAGCCCAACTTGAGCGTGCCCTTGCCAAAGTTGGCGAGCGCAAAGACCACGACAAAGGTAATAAGAGCGACGTACCAGGCCTGCGGGGTACCCCACAACGGCGTACCCATACCGCCGGCCATATACTTGACGGCCGTGGGATAGAGAGACGCCAATGGAGAAGATGACCGTACCGGTCACGACGGGCGGGAACAGCTACTTGATCTTGCTGTAGGCCAGACCAAAGAGGACCACAACGGCGCCGCCGACGATCTCGCCGCCCAGCAGCGCACCAAAGCTAAAGCCTTAACGGGAGGCATGCCTTCGCGAGTGAACAGGGCTTCAGTGCCGTTCGTAACCGTCTCCTGGGTCATTTGACCACCAATCCTCGAAGTAGTTGTTTTCGCATCTAACGCTTTATTGTGACGCAGTGCGGGGTTGAGGTTGTGCCTTCGTTGCATATCGCATTAAAGATGATTCTCATTCTCAATAATAATTTTTTGTTATCAGACCATTCTTCAGCTGAGAAAACGCATTTCCGCAGGTCAGAAAAGTGTCTGGTCAAAATAACATCTAACTTTTCTTTTGGTCGACTGCTTACCGCCAAAATCCTACCGTTCGTCTGTATTACGCAATGTACCTGCGGATATGCGAGATGATGGGCAGCGTGTTACCATGAGAAAAACTGTTATGAACACTTCGATAGAACCCAAAGGAGTTGCCCGTGAACGAGACCGTACGTCGCTTTTTGCCGATGGTCGATTTCTTGGAGCAGGTACTCGGTAAGAACAGCGAAATCGTGCTGCACGATTTCTCGGATCCCGACCACGCCATCGTCGATATCCGCAACGGCATCGTGAGCGGCCGCAAGGTCGGCGGTCCCGCCACCGATCTGGCACTCAAGATCATGCACGACGCCAAGTATCGCGACCTGCCGTTTATTACGGGCTACGAGGGACGCGGTGCCGGCGGCAAGACGTTGGAGTCAGCGACGTACTTTATCCGCGAGAATGACGAGATCGTCGGTATGCTCTGCGTCAACACCGACCTCTCGACCGTGCACTCCATCAACGCCATGGTGCAGCAGCTCGTGGCGTGCTTCGACGCGGCGCCGACGCGCACGGAGCCCGCCCCTATCGAGGTCGAAAGCCTTTCGGAGTCCACACAGGAGCTCATCGACCGCAGTATTTCCGAGTTGCTCGAAAGCCGCGGAATGGAAGTTTCTTCGCTCGGCCAAGCCGACCGCGTCGATGTTATCCGCCATCTCAACGGCAACGGCGTGTTTATGCTCAAGGGCGCCGTGGCCTGCGCCGCCTCCGCGCTGGGCATCTCTGAGCCCAGCGTATACCGCTACCTGCAAAAGGTCCGCAAGGAGGGCTAACGAGCAGAATGGAGCGCGGGTAGTCTTTTTGGGACGGGGCTATTTTAGCTACCCTCCCTCTGCCCATGATCTCGATGAGCCGCAAGTAAAATCAATCTTGCATGTAGGGGTAGCTAAAATAGCCCCGTCCCAAAAAGACTACCCCTGACACAAAGAACCCTGCAGCTTCACACGCGTTGCAGGGTTCTTTTGCATGTCATGTCTTGTTTTCGCCTACGCCTTAGAGAGCGGCGACGACCTCGATCTCGACCAGACCGCCGGCCGGAAGGGCGGCAACCTGGAAGGCGCTGCGCGCTGGGAACGGGGCCTCGAACTTGGAGGCGTAAATCTCGTTCACGGCGGCAAAGTCGGCGATGTCGGCCAGGTAGACCGTAGTCTTGACAACATCGGCAAACGTGGCGCCGGCAGCGGTCAGCAGGGCCTCGACGTTAGCAAGGGACTGCTTAGCCTGGGCCTCGACGCCCTCAGGCATCTTGCCGGTTGCGGGATCGATGCCCAACTGGCCGGACAGGAACACCATGTTGCCGGTCTGGATACCGGGGGAATACGGGCCGATGGCGGCCGGTGCGTTATCGGAAGACACGACGGTCTTGCTCATGTTTTTCTCCTTACAAGTAAAAGGGAACGGGAGCGCGGCATTCATACCGGGAGGCACAGTTCGGTCTGAATGCCGCGCTTGATTGGGATAGTACTCAAGGTTTCCGCGCGATGCAAGATTATTATTAAGTTGCAAGAATATTTTATTGCCCAACGGTTTCCCCGGACCGCCGAACGGCTCTCCACGGGGTCAGCCAGCCCAAGCTGCTGAAGACTTTATCCCGCTTGGAGCACGGGTATCGTCCATCGCGACGTCGCCACTATACTTTTGAGTATCTGAGCATTTTGAAAGGCAGGATATGACCGCAACCGCCAGTCGAACCACCAACCGCAGGCCCGAGCTTTTGGCCCCCGCCGGAGGGCCCGAGCCCTTTGCCGCCGCGCTCGCCGCCGGGGCAGACGCCATCTACTGCGGCATGGGCAGCTTCAACGCCCGCCGCAAGGCAACGAACTTTACCGATGAGGCATTTGAGCAGGCCTGCCGCGCCGCGCACCTGGCCGGCTCGCGCGTCTACGTCACGGTCAACATCGTCATCAAGCAGTCCGAGATGAGCGATGCGCTGCAGCTCATCCATCGCTGCTCCACGCTGGGCGCCGACGCCTTCATCATCCAGGACTGGGGCCTGTTCTTTGAGGTCAAGCGCACGATGCCCGGCATCGAGACGCATATCTCGACCCAGGCGAACATCCACGACGACCGCGGAACCCTTTGGTGCCGCGAGCAGGGCGCCGACCGCGTAACCCTCTCGCGCGAGCTCTCCATTGACGAGATCGCCGCCATCCACGATGCCGCGCCCGATGTGGACCTTGAGGTCTTTAGCCATGGCGCCATCTGCTTTTGCTACTCGGGCCTGTGCCTGCTTTCAAGCTTTGCCATGGCGGGACGATCGGCCAACCGTGGCATGTGCGCCCAGCCCTGCCGCCTGCCCTACGAGCTGATCGACGAGAACGGTCGCACGCTCTCCCCCGCCGGCCGCGAGCGTGCGCTATGCCCGCGTGACACCAACACCTCACAGCTTGTTCGCCGTCTGTATGACGCCGGCGCCGCGTCGCTCAAGCTCGAGGGCCGCATGAAGGCGCCCGATTACGTGTACTCCATCGTTGATGTGTATCGTCACGAAATTGACGACATGCTATCCGGAGCCACCGTTGCCGAGGATAAGGAAGCCGCCCGTCAGCGCCAGCTCAAGCGCTGCTTCAACCGCGACTTTACGCACGCCTATCAGGACGGTACCTCGGGCGACGAGATGATGAGCTATGAGCGTTCCAACAACCGCGGCCAGATCGTGGGCACGGTGCTGGGCAGCCGCCCAGCCAACCGCGATGTGCGCGGCCTCAAGCCCGACGACCGCCGTCGCCGCGCCGCCATCGCCCGCATTGAGCTGTTTGAACCCGTGGGCAAGGGCGACCTGCTGGAGCTTCGCCACGATAACGAGTTTGACCAGTTCCTGACCACCATCGCCGCCGATGATGCCGCTGCCGGCGACATCATCGAGTGCCGCGTGCCCCGCAGCATGCCCGAAGGCTGCCGCGCCCGCGTGATTCGCAGCCAGCGCGCTATCGACGCCGCCGGTGCTGCGCTCAAGCGCGACGTGCTGCGCCGCCGCGCCGTAGACGTGTCCGTTGCGGCGCGTCTGGGCGATCCGTTTACCGTTACGCTCACCTGCTGCGACGACCCTTCGCTTACGGCAACGGCCACGGGCTTTACCGTCGAGGCTGCCAAGACCCGCGCCGTCGAGGCATCCGATCTGGTTGAGCACGTCGGGCGCATGGGGTCCTCGCCCTTTGAGGCTGCGAGCTTTGATGTGGCACTCGACGCCGGTTGCGGCATGGGCTTCTCCGCCGTGCACAAGGTGCGCGCCGCCGCCTGCAAGGCACTGGAAGAGGCCATTCTGGCGCCGTACGAAGAGCGCGCGAGAACGCTCGAGTTGCCGGTGCTCGACAAATGCACGCGCCCCGCGCCCGAGCATTACCGCGATGAGCCGCAGATCTGCACCGCCGTCACCTCGCTCGAAGCAGCCGAGGCAGCGCGCGCGGAGGGTGCAACGCGCATCTACATGACCACCGATGCGCTCGAGGCCGCCGGGCTCTCCCCCGCCGGCGCATTTGAGCAGGGCATCGTGCCCATACTCGACGAGGTCTGTCGCGCCATCGACCACGAGCGCGTCGATCCCTGGATCAATGCCGGAGCCACCGTCGCCGTCGGCAATATCTCCGAGCTCGCCGTAGCCGCGCAGGCCGGCGCCACGGCGGAGGTCCGCTCTTGCCTGCCGGTACACAACACGCCCTGCATGGAGGCGCTTGCCGAGCGCGGAGCCGATGCGTTTTGGCTCTCGCCCGAGATCACGCTCGACGAGATTGTCTCGCTCGGCGCCGCCGCGCCCGCGGCTCTGGGCATCACCGTCTTTGGCCGCCCGCGCGTCATGACAAGCGAGCATTGCATTCTGCAGGTTGCCAACGGCTGCATCCACGATTGTGCCAACTGCCGCCTGCGTGCCCGCAAGCTCTCGCTCAAGAATATCGATGGCAAGGTCATGCCGGTGCGCACCGATATCCATGGCCGCTCGCGCCTGTACGACGCCTACCCCATCGACCTCACGCCGCAGGTTCCGCAGCTGCTCGATGCCGGCGTCCGTCGTCTCATGGTGGACGGCACACTGCTCGAGGCCGATGAGATTGGCCGTGCCGTCGCTCGAACCCGCCGCGCCGTCGAGGCCGCGAAAGCCGGCCGCAAGCCCGCCGCCCGCCTGCGCGGTGCCACCTCGGGCTGTATGTTTGTGGGAATTAGCTAACCGAAAGGCTTACACGTGAACGAAGAACCTCAAGTCCTCTACTGCGACGCCTGGCTCATGGCTATCGACAAACCCACCGGCATGATCGTCCACGGCGATGGCACCGGCGAGCGCACACTTACCGACTACGCCAGCGACCTTTTGCTGGCGATGGGCGACGGTTTTGCCGCGACCGACATGCAGCCGCTCAACCGCCTGGACCGTAACACCACCGGCGTGGTGCTGTTCTCGCTCGACAAGCAGACGCAGCCCGTCTTTGACCAAATGGTGATCGACCACGCGTTCGAAAAGCACTATCTGGCACTCGCCGAGGGCAAAATCGACTGGAACGAAAAGCTCATCGACAAGCCAATCGCCCGCGACCGCCACGACAGCCGAAAGATGCGCGTCGGCGCCAGCGGCAAGCCATCACAGACGCGCGTGAAGGTGCTCAAGCGCCTTAAGAGCCGCCGTGGCCTGCCCACGCGCTCGTATATCGATGTTGAGTTGCTCACCGGACGCAAGCACCAAATCCGCGTGCATCTGGCCAGCGAGCGTCATCCCCTGGTTGGCGACGACCTGTACGGAACGCCGCGTCCCTGCGGCCTGATGCTCCACGCCCACAGCGTGTCCTTCACGCATCCCGTAACCGGTGAGTACATCCACATCGAGGCCCCCTGCCCCTGGGAGCCCTAAACCACCACAATGGGGACAGGCACCTTTGTGGTGGTTTTGCCGCAATGGCTCAGCCGCGGTCCCAAAACGTCTCGCTCTGTAACAGTTAGAAACCGTTTTCCGGTCTATCCGTTACAGATTGAGACATTCGAATCCCCCTCAAGAGAAAATCTCAATCTGTAACAATAACTCGGCAAAATCGGCCCAAGATGTTACAGATTGAGATATTCGGATCCCACCGGAGAAATCATCTCAATCTGTAACATCTGGAGCCCGCATTTTGGCCTTCCTGTTACAGATTGAGACGTTATGGGACCACCAGGAAAAATATCTTAGCTTGTAACATCTGGAACCCATATCCCTCTCTTCCTGTTACAGATCGAGACAAATCCCCAAACAGCAAAAGGCGGCAACGTCCCTGGTGGACGTTGCCGCCTTTCCATTGGCAAGACCCTTCCGCTCCCGCTACTCGGTAGCCTTGTCGAGAGGCTTCTTAAGGAAGCTCAGAACCAAGCAGCCGACCACAGCGCCGATAGCAAGGGCCAACAGGTACTGCACCGGGTTCGTGATGACCGCGATAACCCAGGCGCCACCGTGCGGAGCGGGGCTCGCGCAACCAAAGAGCATCGACAGACCGCCGGCGGTCGCAGATCCCAGGATGCAGGCGGGCAACACGCGAAGCGGATCGGCCGCGGCAAAGGGAATGGCACCCTCGGTGATAAACGACAGACCCATGATGTAGTTCACCAGGCCTGCCTTGCGATCGGCCTCGGTCCAGCGGTTCTTAAAGAACGTCGTGGAGAGCGCGATTACCAGCGGCGGTACCATACCGCCCGCCATGACGGCAGCCATGATCATATTGCCCTGCAGCGTTTGCTCGGCAAGGGCCGCGGTGCCAAAGACATATGCGGCCTTGTTGATGGGACCACCCATGTCGGTCGCCTGCATGCCGGCGCAGATAATGCCCAAAAGAACGATGCTCGTGCCCGAAAGACCGTTGAGCGCGCCGCTAATGGCGGTGTTGATAACGCCCATAATCGGGTTAACGGCCATCATAAAGAGACTCGTAAAGAGAATGCCCAGCACGGGGTAGATGAGCATGGGCTTGATACCGTCGAGCGACTCGGGTAGCACGCTTGCAGCCTTCTTGAGCGCATTGACGATAATGCCGGCGGCAAAACCGACCAGCAGCGCGCCCAAAAAGCCAGCAGAGACAAGCTGAGCCTGGGCATCGGCATCCATTGCCGTGGTGAGATAGCCCAACGTAAAGCCCTGTTTTGCAATCCAGCCACCCACAAAGCCCGCGGCCAAGCCCGGACGGTCAGCAATGGACATGGCAATATAGCCCGCAAGGATGGGGAGCATAAAGTTGAACGCCTGGTTGCCCGCAAGGTTAAAGAAGGCCGCGACCGGAGTGCTGTGGCCGTATGCGCTCGTGCCCAGCCCCGCCTGGTCCAGCAAGAACGAAAGCGCCATGAGGATGCCGCCGCCAACAACAAAGGGGAGCATGTGCGAAACGCCGTTCATCAGGTCCTTATAGACCCTGCGGCCCAAACCCTCGGATTCGCCCTCGGCAGCCGCCTGTACCGCGGCGCCGCCGGACACATGATGAATAGGCGCATTGCCCGCAAGCGCAATATTGATAAGTTCCTCGGCGTCATTAATGCCACGCGTCACCGCACAGGAGTAAACCGACTTGCCATCGAAGCGATCGAGCTCGACATTTTTATCCGCCGCAATGATGACACCCTTGGCACCAGCGATGTCTGCCGCGGTCAGTACATTTTTAGCGCCGCCCGAACCCTGAGTCTCGACCTTAATGCTCACGCCCATCTTGGCTGCCTGGTCTTCCAACCCTTTGGCCGCCATAAATGTGTGAGCAATGCCCGTTGGACATGCCGTGATGGCAACGACATCGTAAGTGCCGCCCCCCACCTTCTCGTTTGCAGCTGACATGTTTCCTCCTTTTGCACAAGCAGGCCCAGCCCTCCCCTTCTGAGGGTCACAACCTGCGTATTACCTTGTGTTTGAGTGATTGATAGCACCGAAGTGACGGCGCTTTTAAGCGATATCTATACGATGGCCCCGGCGGGCATGATCACGTCGTATGGAAACAGGGGTACTGGGAAATCATGCCCGACGGGGCCATCGGAACCACCAGAATGGGGACAGGCACCTTTTTGGTGGTTTTGGCCTTACTTCGCCCCGTTGCTAAACCGTGATGACGTTTTCCATCGTCTGGTACTTGGCGGGCACCTCGCCCGCAGTGATAACCGTTGCGTCACGGAAGTCCGCAAATTTTACGGGAGCCACCATGCCAAACTTACTGGCGTCCGAGATTACGAAGCGTTTGGCTGTATGGCGCATCGAGATACGCTTGACCTGCGCTTCCTCGATATCGGGCGTCGTAAAGCCCTGCTCGGCGGCAATGCCGTTAGAACCCCAAAAGCCGCAGTTAAAGTTGTAGCGGTCTAGGGTTGCCAGAGCATCGGGGCCAACGAGCGCCTCGGTCTCGGGTTTAAGCTCGCCGCCCAGCACCACGGTGCGCATGCCGCGCACAGCGAGATGCTGAGCATGGAGCACGGAATCAGTCACATAGGTGACCGATTCGAGATGCGGAAGATGCTCGATGAGTCTGAGCGTTGTCGAACCCGAATCGATGTACACAAAGCTCTCGGGCTCCACGAGCGCCGCGGCGCGGGCGCAGATACGCTCCTTGTCGTCGTTATGGAGATCACTGCGCTCACTGATCGTTAGGTCGCGCGTCACGTGCGCGCGCTCAAGACTTGTCGCGCCACCGTGCACCTTGGCGATGCGGTGCGCTCGGTCGAGCGTCTGTAGGTCGCGTCGAATGGTAGAGGCCGTCACGCCCAGGGCATCGGCAAGCTCGGGCACCGTTACCGAGCCAGCCTGCTGCACCATCGACACAATCGTATTGAGCCTATCTTCCGCAAGCATCGCTTACTCCTCCTCGGGGTAGACGACTCCCCAATCGGCGCGGAGCTTGGTCATGAGCTCCATCACATCAGAAGCATAATCCAGAAGCTCACGCTTGGAATCGTCGCCGGCGACGGCCTGCTCGAGGTCAGCCATCTCGTAGCACAGGGCATAAGCCTCGGTGCCCGCGGCGACCTCCTCGCGACGACCGTCCGCGGTCCAAACGATCGTCGCGTGATCGGCGCGCGGATACTCGTTGACCTCGACATAGCAATTGTCAAAGCTGATAACCGAGCGCTTTGGCTGTTTGGAGTGGAGCGTAAGGCTCACGACGCCCAGCTGCTGCTCGGCATTGCGGCAGACGATGCCGCCTGCAACGTCCACGCCGGTCTCGCAGGTGTTACCCAGAGACACGACCTCGACGGGCTGGCTCGCCATAAACAGGCGCATGACGGACAGGGCGTATACGCCAATATCGAGCATGGCACCGCCGGCGAGGTTGCGGTTGTAGAAACGGTTGGTCAGATCGCCGTACTCCTTGTAGCTACCAAAGTTGAGCTGAGCGAGGTTCATGCGGCCAAACTCGCCGGCATCCATGCGGCGGCGCAGCTCTTGATACAAAGGCATGTGGAGCACCGTGGTAGCGTCCATAAGGACCACGTTGTGTTCGGCGGCAATGGCGCGGGCCTCATCGAGCTCGGCGGAGTTGAGCGTGATGGCCTTCTCGCAGAGAACGTGCTTGCCGGCCGCCAGGGCGGCGCGCAGATAGGTGATATGGGTGTTGTGCGGGGTGGTGATGTAGACGGCGTCGATGTCAGGATCGGCGTAGAGATCCTCAACCGTGTCATAGACCTTCTCGACGCCGTACTGGTCGGCAAAAGTCTGAGCCTTGGTGAGCGTGCGGTTGGCAACGCCCGTAAGCTTGCGGCCGGCCAGGGCAAGGGACTGAGCCATCTGGTTGGCAATAACGCCGCAACCGATCACAGCCCAACGGAGCTCGGGAGCCGTAAAGATGTCGTTAGGGAACGGCTTGTCCTGGACCGAAGCAAATGCTGCTTTGGCGGCTGCCGCGGCGTCGAGTGGAGCCTGCTTAGAATCTGCCATTATGTGTCTCCTGTGTCATAGAACGTCTTGCATTTCTGACAGCTCTATATTCGCACAAACACGCGCGTCTGTGCGCGTTTTTGCGTATCTCACCGCTAAACGGTCATTATTGCCCCGTAAACGGCACATATATACGCATAGGTGCGTAATTAAACGCAATCTAACGCGCATAAACGCGCACACAAGCAATTTATACAGCACGACCCGCTCATTTATGCTTACCCAGTTAGGGTACTCATGTAAGTCTGTCCCCAATGAGTAACTCATTTAAGTATGTCCCCAATGAGTGGGGATAGAAAAAGGCCCGGGTGCCGTGGGGCATCCGGGCCTTTGCTAGCAACTTGATGTTGCGGGCAGCTTAGAACTTGTGGCCGCACTTCTTGCAGACGCGCAGCTTGTTCTTGCCGTCCTTCTCGTGACCGACGCGGGTAACCTTACCACACTCGGGGCAAACGAGATTGACGTTGGAGGCGTCGATGGGAGCCTCCTGCGAAACGATGCCGCCCTGCTGGTTGGCAGCGTTGGGCTTGACGGCCTTCTTAACGACCGAAACGCCCTCGACAACGACCTTGTTCTCGGCGGGGAGAGCACGCAGGATAACGCCCTGCTTGCCGCGATCCTTACCAGAGAGAACCTGGACCTTATCGCCCTTCTTGATATACATATATCTCCCCTAACTACAGGGTCTCGGGAGCGAGCGAGACGATCTTCATGTACTTCTTGTCACGAAGCTCGCGAGCGACGGGCCCGAAGATACGGGTGCCGACGGGCGAACCATCGTTGTTGATGACGACGCAGGCGTTGTCATCAAAGCGAATGTAGGAGCCATCCTTGCGGCGGATCTCCTTAACGGTGCGAACGACGACGCAACGGACAACGTCCTTCTTCTTGACGTTGGCGCCAGGGGTAGCCTCCTGGACAGCACCGATGAACACATCGCCGATGCCTGCATAACGACGCTTGGAACCGCCAAGCACCTTGATGCAGCGAATCTTGCGAGCGCCGGAGTTGTCGGCGACGTTCAGCATGGTTTGCATCTGAATCATGGTAGATGTTCCTCCGAACTAAGAACCGAAGAGAGGTGCGCAGCCTTTATACGGCCCGTGGTATGCAAGCCAGGCATACGCACATCTTCGGAAACGTACAAGTCGTAAGAGCGACTGCTTATTTTGCGCGCTCGACGACCTCGATGAGGCGCCAACGCTTCATCTTGGACATAGGACGGGTCTCCATAACGCGGACGGTGTCGCCCACGCCAGCCGTGCACTCCTCGTCATGAGCGTGCAGCTTCTTGGAGGTGGTCATCATCTTGCCGTACTTGGGGTGACGCTTGCGCTCGGTGATGGTGACGACGATGGTCTTGGCACCGGAGACAGAGGTAACGACACCCGTACGGACCTTACGCGTGTTACGCGAATCAGTCATGTTCTCTCCTTAGGTCCTACTCGGCGACAGCGGACTTCTCCGCTGCGATCTCGCGGGCACGCTGCTCCGTGAGGACACGAGCAATGTCCTTCTTCACGGTGTTAACGCGAGCGGTGTTGTCCAGCTGGCTGGTGGCCATCTGGAAACGAAGGTTAAAGAGCTCGGCGCGCATTTCCTTCAGCTTCTCAACGAGCTGAGCGTCCGAGAGCTCACGAATCTCTGCGGGCTTCATTAGTTCTCCTCCTCGGCCGTCTCTTTAGCGGCAGGCTTAGCGACGATCTTGGTCTTGATGGGGAGCTTGTGCTGCGCCAGACGCAGAGCCTCGCGAGCGACCTCCTCGGGCACGCCCTTGACCTCGAACATAATGCGGCCGGGCTTGACGACGGCCACCCACTCCTCGGGGTTACCCTTACCGGAGCCCATGCGGGTCTCCGCAGGCTTCTTGGTGATGGGCTTATCGGGGAAGATCGTGATGTAGACACGACCGCCACGCTTCATGTAGCGGGTCATGGCAATACGAGCGGCCTCGATCTGACGGTTGGTAATCCAATGGGCCTCGAGAGCCTGGATACCAAACTCGCCGAAATGCAGCTCGGTATTACCCTTGGCCTGGCCCTTCATGGAGCCACGCTGCACCTTGCGGTGAAGAATACGCTTAGGGGCAAGCACTACTGACCCCTCCTCTCGGAGTTACGACGACGAGGACGGGAAGAGCCCTCGAGTGCAGGGTTGGGAACAGGCTGGCCCGGGAGCTTCTCGCCCAGGTAGATCCAGACCTTCACGCCGCAAGCGCCCATGGTGGTGCTGGCGACAGCCGTGCCGTAGTCAATCTTGGCACGGAGGGTGTGCAGAGGCACGCGACCCTCACGGTACCACTCACGACGACCCATCTCGGCACCGCCGAGACGACCGGAGCACTGGATACGGATGCCCTTGGCGCCGGCCTTGCGCGCGGACTGGACAGCCTTGCGCATAGCGCGACGGAAGGCAACGCGGCCCTCGAGCTGCTCGGCGATAGACTGAGCAACGAGGTTGGCGTCGAGCTCGGGGCGCTTGATCTCGACAACGTCGACGGAGAGCTGGCCCTTGGAGACGCCAGCGACCTTCTCGAGCTCGGTGCGGAGGGTATCGATCTCGGCACCCTTCTTACCGATGACAACGCCGGGGCGAGCGGTGAGGATGATGACCTTCACCTTGTCGCCAGCGCGCTCGATCTCGACGCGGGAGACAGCTGCGCGGGAAAGACGCTTCTCGAGGTACTTGCGGATCTCGAGATCGTTACCGAGGGTCTTAGCGTAATCCTTCTCTGCGAACCAGCGGGAGCGCCAGTTCTCGGTAATGCCAAGACGGAAGCCGGTGGGGTAGACTTTCTGACCCATACAGCTTTACGCCTCCTTTCGAGGAGCAACGACGACGGTGATGTGGGAAGTACGCTTCAGAATACGAGAAGCGGAACCCTTGGCGCGGGGACGGATGCGCTTAAGCGTCGGACCCTCGTCAACATAGGCAGCGGCGACAACCAGGTTGTCGGCACGCAGACCGTTGTTGTTCTCGGCGTTCGCAACGGCGGAACGGAGAACCTTCTCGACATCCACGGCGACGGCGCGGTCGCAGAAGTGGAGGATGTCGAAGGCCTGAGCGACAGGCTTGCGGCGGATCAAATCGACCACCAGGCGGGCCTTGCTGGGGGAAACACGCACGTACTTAGCGACGGCGCGAACCTCGGTGGCCTCAGTTTCAATAGACTTAGTTGCCATTTACGGTTAACCCCCTATTTGGCCTTGTGGCCACGGAACGTACGAGTCGGCGCGAACTCGCCGAGCTTGTGACCAACCATGGACTCGGTAACATACACGGGCACATGCTTGCGGCCGTCGTGGACGGCGATGGTGTGACCAACCATCTCGGGGAAGATGGTGGACGCGCGGGACCAGGTCTTCACGACGTCCTTCTTGCCAGCCTCGTTCATCGCGGTGATACGCGAGAGAAGGCGAGTCTCCACGAACGGGCCCTTTTTGAGACTTCTGCTCATAAGTGCTTTCTCCTAAAACTCGGTATCCGAAATTACTTCTTACGGCGACGAATGATGTGCTGGTTCGAGACCTTCTTCTTCTTGCGCGTACGAAGGCCCTTCGTCGGCTTACCCCAGGGGGTAACAGAGGGACGACCAGAGGTGTGGTTCTTGCCCTCGCCACCGCCGTGCGGGTGGTCGACAGGGTTCATGACGGTACCGCGGACGGTCGGGCGCACGTTCATGTGACGCTTACGGCCGGCCTTGCCGATGACGATGTTGGCGTGATCGGCGTTGCCGACCTCACCGACGGTGGCGCGGCAGGTAACGAGGATGCGGCGCATCTCGGAGGAAGGCATACGGACGATAGCGTACTTGCCCTCCTTACCCATCAGCTGGCAGGAGTTACCGGCGGAACGGGCGATAGCAGCGCCCTTGCCCGGCTGGAACTCGACGGCGTGGATGAGCGTACCGACGGGGATGTCGGCGAGGGGCAGAGCGTTGCCCGGCTTGATGTCGGCGTCAGAACCGGACATGATGGTCTGACCGACCTCGAGGCCCTTGGGGGCCAGGATGTAGCGCTTCTCACCGTCAGCGTAGTGCAGCAGAGCGATGCGAGCGGAACGGTTCGGATCGTACTCGATCGTGGCAACCTTGGCGGGCACGCCGTCCTTGTTGCGCTTGAAGTCGATCACGCGGTAACGACGCTTCACGCCGCCGCCCTGGTGGCGGGTGGTGATGCGGCCGTTGTTGTTACGACCGGCCTTCTTGGGCAGGGGCTCGAGAAGAGACTTCTCGGGCTTGGTGCAGGTGATCTCGGAGAAGTCGGAGATCGTCTGCCAACGCCTACCAGCGGAGGTCGGCTTAAGGTGCTTTACAGCCATTACAATCCCTTTCAATAGGAATCCGTTAGCCATCGCAGACAGGGATTCGAGGTTCTGCCTCGGGTGCGATGACACCGGACGTATACACGGTTCCGGGCGTGTCCATTTTATACACCCAAAACCTTGAGCTCTCGCCTCCCCTATTTGGGAGGCATGAGCTCACTCAACAGCAGCGAGTCTTAGGCCTGGTTGCCAAAGACCTCGATGGTGTCGCCCTCGGCCAGCGTGACGATGGCCTTCTTCCAAGAACGGGTCTTGCCGGCGACATAGCGCACACGCTTGGTCTTGGGCTTGACCGTCAGGGTGTTCACGCGAACGACCTTGACGCCGAAGATCTCCTCGACAGCGTCCTTGATCTGATACTTGTTAGCATCCTTGGCGACCTCGAACGTGTACTTGTTCTGCTCCATGCCGGAGAAGGAACGCTCGGACACGATCGGACGGATGATGATCTCGTGGGCGGTCATTTATGCAAGCACCTCCCCGAAGTGAGCGGCGATGTCGGCGGGCATCAGCACGGCGTTGTTGTTGACGAGGTCGTAGGTGTTGGCCTCGTCGGCGGTGATGATGAACGTCTTGGGAATGTTGCGGAACGACAGGTAGGCGTTGACGTCCTCATCGCGAACGATGATGGTCAGACGCTTGCCCTCAAGGCCGAGAGCCTTGAGCATGGCGACGGCAGCCTTGGTGGAAGGCTTCTCGAAGCCGTAGTCGTCGACGAGCACGAGCTCGCCATCGGCCAGCTTGGCGGACAGCGCGGAGCGCATAGCCAGCTTGACCTCCTTGTTGTTCATACGCTTAGCGTAGGAACGGGGCTTGGGGGCGAAGACGACGCCACCGTGACGCCACTGGGCAGCACGGATGGAACCCTGGCGGGCACGGCCAGTACCCTTCTGACGCCAAGGCTTCTTGCCGCCACCGGAAACCTCAGAGCGACCCTTAGCAGACTGGGTGCCCTGACGCCAAGAGGCCATCTGGCACTTGACGATGTGGTGCATAACGTGGATGTTCGGCTCGATGCCGTACACCTCAGCGGCGAGCTCGGCCTCGGCGACCTTCTTGCCCTCGCTGTTCTTTACTTCAAACTTTGCCATTTAAGTGTTCTCCTTGGTATGACGCTGGGCTAAATGGGCTGGGCCCTTAGGCCATACGGATGGCGACGAGACCATTCTTGGCACCCGGGACAGCGCCCTTGACCAAGATGAGGTTCTGCTCGGCATCGATGCGGACAACGGAAAGGTTCTTGACGGTAACGCGCTCGTTACCCATGTGACCGGCCATCTTGACGCCCTTGAGGACGCGCGCAGGATAGGCGCACTGACCGATAGAACCGGGGTGACGCTGGAAGTGAGAACCATGCGTCATAGGACCGCGGCGCTGACCCCAGCGCTTGATGCGACCCTGGAAGCCCTTACCCTTGGAGGTGCCGATGACGTCGACCTTCTCGACATCAGCGAAATCAGCGACGGTAACGACCTCGCCGACCTTGTGCTCCTCGCCGTTCTCGACGCGGACCTCACGAAGGAAGCGGACAGGCTCGACGCCAGCCTTGGCGAAGTGACCAGCCATGGGCTTGTTCACGTTCTTGGCCTTGATGTCGCCGAAACCGATCTGGACGGCGTCATAGCCGTCGGTTGCCTGAGTTTTAACCTGCGAGACAGCGCAGGGGCCAGCCTGGATGACCGTGACGGGAACGACGTTGTCGTTCTCGTCCCAAACCTGGGTCATGCCAATCTTGCGGCCGAGAATCATGCTGATCAAGATATGATCCCAACTCTCGCGTGGTCTTGGGACAATGCGTACACCACCGAGCGTACGCCCCTAGAGGACCACTACTTACACGACGTGCTCCCCAGCCTTGTATTGTGCCCGAACTACCTGACAACCCTATTAAGCAGGCATTTTGTCCAGCCAAAATACTCCCCTGGTTTCACACAGCTGTTTAGTATACACGGCTGCGGGCGTATCCATCGAGATTCATATTTCACTCACATTGTTTACGCAGGTAAAGTGCGTGGAATCGCCTGGGCTTTGGCGGAGGGGCGGCGAAATATATTAAGTTTGCTGCTCTACAGTCCTGCGCAAGACGGAAAGCACATTAAGTGCTTTCCTTTGCGTGCGGAACTCGCGACAAACTTAATATATTTCGCCGCCCCTCCGCCAAAGCTCGGGAGACGACACGTTGATGTCTGCTTAACCCTGCTCGCTCAGCTAATTACCTTGTTGGGGGTCCACTATTTGCTGGAGGGTGAACTTGCATTGCATTGGCTCGCCTTCTGCTTGTGGCTTCGCCTCATCGAAATCGAAGATCATGATGGCACAGTTGGGGAGTTTTGTTGGGAGCTCGAAGCCCTCTGGGGCTGCAGCCTTGATGAATTGGCGGCTGGCGCTGCCGTGACTTACTGCTAGGAGAGTTTCAACGTCTTCGGCGCTCATGAGGTAAGCGAGGGTACTTACCATGCGCTCCTGCAGGGCATGGCTTCCTTCTCCGCCAAATGGGACCAAATCCTCGCCGGGGTCCCAGACGTCGGTGGGCAGGGCGTCGTGAGGGCCTTCTTCGAAGGTACCGTAGCTGCGCTCGATGATGCCTTCGCAGGGTTCGACGGCTGCGTCCGGGCCGAGGAGCTCGGTTGCGACGAGACTTGCCGTGTCCATAGCTCGGCCTAAGGGCGATGAGACCACTTTGTCGGGGACGACGTCGTGGCCCTTGAGCCATGCGGCCGCCATTCCCGCTTGTTTGCGGCCTAGGTCGGTCAACGGTGAATCGCAGCGGCCCTGGACCAGCTTTTTGACGTTGAATTCCGTCTGGCCATGGCGGAGCAGATACAGCCTCTTCATGTTCTCCCCTTCTGCATACATTACTTTGCCGACACAGCCCTACTCGTGGGCATGGCCTACGTAGTCTTCGTCAATCGTAATCTTGGCAATCGACTTAGGATATTCGGATTCGACCCTCTGGGCCAGCGTGTGCTTTACGTCTTCGGCACTCATCTGCAGATCCGAGGGACGCACACAGTCAAAGATCACGTTGGTGTGCGTAGGGCCCGGCACGCAGCGCAAGTCGTGAATCGAAAGGCGGCTATCGATCTGTTGAGCCATAGCGTTAATGCACAAACGCATGCTCGCCACCTTGGGGTCGTCGGTCACGATGGGGTCGTAATGGAGCGTGACGATCATGCCGTCTTCGTCCTTAAACGACTGTTCGATGTTATCGAGCGTGTCGTGGCTCTCTAGTGGACTGACCTCAGCTGCCATCTCGGCATGGGCGCTCGCAAACTTCCTGCCCGGACCGTAATCGTGAACCATCAGGTCATGCACGCCCAAAACACCGGGATAACTCATGATCTTGCCACGGATATGCTTGACCAGTTTGGGGTCGGGTGCTTGGCCCAAAAGCGGGCTCACCGTATCTTGGATAAGCTCAAAGCCGCTCCAGCCAATATAGGCGCCAACGGCAAGGCCGACCCAGGCATCAAGATTGACATGCGTCACCTGAGAAACAATCGCACATGCCAGCACAGCACCCGTGGCAAGAACATCGTTCTTGGAATCCTGAGCCGTCGCATGCAGCGTCTCGGACTCAATACGGTCGCCGAGCTTTTGGTTGAGGGCCGCCATCCACAGCTTAACGACCATCGAAAGCAGCAGGACCGCAACCAGGGCAAGCGAGAACTCAACAGGCTCGGGATGGATGATGCGTTCAACCGAGGATTTGATTAGCTCAAGGCCGATGAGCAGCACGAGCGCCGCCACGACCAGGCCCGAGAGATACTCGTAGCGTCCATGTCCGTAAGGATGCTCAGGGTCCGCCGGCTTACTCGCCAGCTTAAAGCCAAGCACGCTCACGATGTTTGAGCTGGCGTCGGACAGGTTGTTCATAGCGTCCGCCACAATCGAAACCGAACCCGAAATCACACCGATGGCACCCTTCGCAGCACAAAGTGCCACATTGGCGATAATGCACACCACGCCCGTCAACGTGCCCACGCGCGCCCGGTCACCTTGTGCTCGTTTAACAATCCACTCGACCATCTTTACCTGCCCCCAACAGCGTTACTCATACACCCGTTTGTCGAATAGCTCAGTAGTGTAGACCCTTTACAGCATCGATACAAAAAGGCCGCAACCCAAAGGGCTGCGGCCTTATCAATCGTGCGATCGAGCAAAAAGCTTAGAGCTTGATGTCGATATCGACACCAGCGGGAAGGTCGAGACGCATGAGCGAATCAACGGTGCCCGAGGTGGGGTCGAGGATGTCGATGAGGCGCTTGTGAGTGCGCATCTCGAACTGCTCACGGGAGTCCTTGTTCACGTGCGGCGAGCGGATGACCGTGTACAGGTTGCGCTCGGTGGGCAGGGGGACAGGACCGGAAACGCGAGCACCGGTCTTCTGAGCGGTCTCGACGATGAGCTTCGCGGACTGATCGACGACCTCGTGATCATAGCCCTTGAGGCGAATGCGGATCTTCTGGGTAGCCAACTTAAACCTCCAAAGAGTGCGAGAGATGTTCTCGCGGATTACGTAACAGGGAGCTCGAACTTAGGCGTTCTTGCTCATGACCTCGTCCACGATGGACTTGGGCGCGGGCTCATAAGAGTCGAACTGCATCGTGTAGGATGCACGGCCCTGGGTCTGGGAGCGAAGGTCGGTAGCGTAACCGAACATCTCGCCCAGCGGCACCTTGGCACGGATGAGCTTGCTGTTCTTGCGATCTTCCATGCCCTCGATCTTGCCGCGGCGACCGGAGAGGTTGCCCATAACGTCGCCCATGTACTGCTCGGGGGTCTCGACCTCGACAGCCATGATCGGCTCGAGCAGCTGCGGGTCAGACTTCTTGAGAGCGTCCTTGATAGCCATGGAACCGGCGATCTTGAAGGCGGCCTCGGAGGAGTCGACCTCGTGGTAAGAACCGTCGAACAGGGTGACCTTAACGTCGAGGACCGGGAAGCCGGCGATAACACCGGTGTTCAGGGCCTCCTGGATGCCCTTGTCGATGGACGGGATGTACTCCTTGGGCACGACACCGCCGACGATAGCGTTGACGAACTCGTAGCCGAAGCCCTCCTCCATCTTCTCGAGCTTGATGACGGCATGGCCGTACTGACCGCGACCACCGGACTGACGGACGAACTTGCCCTCAGCCTTCTCGACGTCGTGACCAGCGGTCTCGCGGTAGGCAACCTGGGGCTTACCAACGTTAGCGTCAACCTTGAACTCGCGGAGCAGACGGTCGACGATGATCTCGAGGTGCAGCTCGCCCATGCCGGCGATGATGGTCTGACCGGTCTCGTGGTTGGTGGACACCGTAAAGGTCGGGTCCTCCTCGGCGAGCTTGGTCAGAGCCAGAGACATCTTGTCCTGCTCGGCCTTGGACTTGGGCTCAATGGCAACGTCGATAACGGGCTTGGCGAACTCGATCTTCTCGAGGACGATCTCCTTGCCCTCGGCGCACAGGGTGTCACCGGTGGTGGAGTTCTTGAAGCCGACGCAAGCGACGATGTCGCCGGCGGCAGCGTCATCACGGTCGATACGCTCGGCAGCGTTCATCTCGAGGATGCGGCCGAGGCGCTCGCGCTGACCGTTAGAAGCGTTGATGACGTAGGAGCCGGACTCAGCACGACCGGAGTAAACGCGGACGTAGGTGAGCTTACCGACGAACGGGTCGGTCATGATCTTGAAGACCAGGCCGGAGAAGGGCTCGTCGAAGGAAGGATGACGCTCGACCTCCTCGCCGGTGTCCGGATCGGTACCGGTGATGGCCTCGACGTCGAGCGGGCTGGGCAGGTAGTCGACAACAGCGTCGAGCAGCTCCTGAACACCCTTGTTCTTGTAGGCGGAGCCCACGAAGACGAGGTTGAGCTCGTTGGCCAGGACGCCCTTGCGCAGAGCAGCCTTGAGCTCCTCGACGGTGAAGTCCTCCTCCATGAGGATCTTCTCCATGAGCTCGTCATCAAAGCTGGCAGCAGCGTCGAGGAGCTCCTCGCGCTTGGTGGCAACGATGTCAGCGAACTCAGCCGGGATCTCGTCCATCGGCTCGGGGTAGGTCATGCCCTTCTCGTCGGCCTTGAAGTCCCAAGCAGTCATGGTGACCAGGTCGATGACGCCCCAGAAGTTGTCCTCGGCGCCCATCGGGACCTGAGCGGCCACGGCGTTAGCGTCGAGACGATCCTTCATGGTCTCGATAGCGTTGAAGAAGTCAGCGCCCACGCGGTCATACTTGTTGATGAAGGCGATGCGGGGGACGTTGAAGGTAGAAGCCTGACGCCAAACGGTCTCAGACTGGGGCTGAACGCCGGCAACGGCGTCGAAGACGGCGACAGCGCCATCGAGGACGCGCAGGCAGCGCTCGACCTCGGCGGTGAAGTCAACGTGGCCCGGGGTGTCGATGATCTGGATGCGGTAGTCCTTACCGTCCTTGTTCCAGAAGCAGGTGGTAGCAGCGGAGGTAATGGTTACGCCGCGCTCCTGCTCCTGAACCATCCAGTCCATGGTGGCAGCGCCCTCATGGACCTCACCGATCTTGTGGGTCTTACCGGTGTAGTAAAGAATACGCTCGGTCGTGGTGGTCTTACCGGCATCGATGTGGGCCATAATGCCGATGTTACGGGTATCGGAAAGCTTGTACTTAGGCTTAGCCATGTTAGTTCCTTACCTTAACTTACCAACGATAGTGAGAGAACGCGCGGTTGGCCTCGGCCATCTTGAAGACGTCCTCACGCTTCTTGACGGAAGCGCCCAGGCCGTTGGAAGCGTCGAGGATCTCGTTGGCGAGACGCTCGGCCATGGTCTTCTCCTTGCGAGCGCGGGAGAAGTTGACGATCCAGCGGATACCCAGAGCGGTGGAACGACGGGAGTTGACCTCCATCGGGACCTGATAGGTAGCGCCACCGACACGCTTGGGCTTAACCTCGAGCGTGGGCTTGACATTGTCCATAGCCTTCTTGAAGGTAGCGAGAGCGTCGCCGCCCTCGGACTTCTCGGCAACGATCTCGAAAGCGGTGTAAACGATGCGCTCAGCGGTGGCCTTCTTGCCGTCAAGAAGGACCTTGTTGATGAGCTGAGTCACCAGGCGGTTGTTGTAAACGGCGTCAGGCTGAACCTCACGACGATTAGCTGCTGCACGACGCGGCATGTGAAATCTCCTTAAGTGTCTACCGTGTGGCGCTCAAGACGGCACACGGCGAAAGTATCAAAACGTTATCTGGCTTATTTGGCCTTGGGGCGCTTAGCACCGTACTTGGAACGGGCCTGCATACGGTTCTGGACCGGAGCAGCGTCATAGGCGCCACGGATGACGTGATAACGGACACCAGGGAGGTCACGGACACGACCGCCACGGACGAGCACGATGGAGTGCTCCTGCAGGTTGTGGCCCTCACCCGGGATGTAAGCGGTAACTTCGATGCCGTTGACGAGGCGAACACGGGCAACCTTACGAAGAGCCGAGTTCGGCTTCTTGGGGCTCGTGGTGAAGACGCGGGTGCACACGCCACGCTTCTGGGAGTTGTGCTGCAGAGCAGCGTTCTTGGACTTCTTGGGCACGGAACGGCGGCCCTGGCGAACCAGCTGGTTAATAGTAGGCAAAGCGTACTCCTTCTCGAATGATTCCAGCTTTCTGTAAAGTGCAACGGCTTGAATCGAGGGGTCAGCATCCCCCTACGAAACACGCAGTTCGATAGGATACGTGGCGTTAGCTGTGCCGTCAACAGACCACGCCGCCGGGCGTATCCCAAAATTGGCACATTTCCGCAAAGCCTACACAAAAGGAATCCCCTCCTGTGCGCGGGGGCGGATCCCCGGCCCGGGCGGCACAGGGGTTAAGTTTGCTGCTCTACAGTCCTGGCTCGCACGGAGGCCACATTAAGTGGCCTCCGGCTCGTGCGGAACTCGCGACAAACTTAACCCCTGTGCCGCCCGGGCCGGGGATCCGACGTGCTCGTCGGGGCAACGTTACCTGCCAAAAAGGGACAGGTTTATTTTGGTCGGTTTTATCTGGGGAAACGTCGCGCTCCAACGGTGATCTGCTCTCACCTGTCGCATGGAAATCGGCGGCGCTTTCGGAAGTATGCGGCAAATTCTGGACCCGCCGAGCGCACCGGGGTTTTGCGATAATAAACCCGCAGGTAGAGCGCTTGAGCATATACGGTGTGGTCGACCCATCAAGATTTTGCCGCATACTTCAGGAATGCAGGCGAATATCGTGCGGTCTAACCGCCCATTTACCGCAAAGAAGGCCGCTTCCCCTAGTAGAAAGCGGCCCCAAATCTTACGAATAGACGATGGTAAAGGGTTCCGACGTTTCGGCGCCCCCTGTTGAAGTGCAGCGTGTGCCTTCGAGCGTTACTGAAACCACTTGGTCGACATCAATCAACTTCGTTGGCACCCAAATGTTCTCTCCGCTATTGCGTCCCATCGAAACATAGAAATTGTACGCCCCTGCGTCGTCATCTTCGATAATCTGCTCTGACCCATCCTTGTAGGTGACGGTCAGTTTATGATCAACTGCTTCATAGCCCAGATCATCGATGTGCGTCTGGATGGAAAACGGACTGATCTCGAGAGACGAGTCACCGGAGCGGAGTTCCTTTGTATCGACGTACGCTCCAACGCTAAACTCGGGCGTCGATGCTTTAAACTGCCTCGCACTCTCACCTTCGCCCTCGGTCCACTGGATATTCCAGGTGACCGCATGTTGAAAACCTCGCTCGCGATCCATAGAAGCAAAGTACATCGTGCCATTAATGACAGTATCGCTTGATGTGTCCTTATCAATGGTGCAGCGTGTGTCAGCCCATTCCTCGCCGAACTTCATGTCGGGCGTGCCGATGCCTTGTTCTTCTTCACCATAGAGAACAAGTTCGCCAGTCTCTGCTGCCGGCTTGTAGTAGTTAACACCATTTGGATTGGACAACGTAAACGTCACGGCACCGCAACCGTTTTTATCGATAGCCATATCATGAATGTCGAGTGTATAGCCGTTGCCCTCGACGGACAGATTGACCTTCTGTACTGAACCCTCCAAGCTTTGGGGCGCGATACCATCACCAAACTCTCTGGTGTAGGTATATTTAGTCCCCGACGAGCCACCTTGAGTCCAGGTAATGGACTCTCCGTTGCCATGGTTTCCCCAGGCAGAGGCAAAATAACTGGAATTGACGACGGCGTAGGCGACCCCTCCGGTCGCCAGCACTCCGGCAAGGCATCCGATCACGGCAACATACAGAGGCTTCGCGTGACCCTTTCGGCGAAGCGGCTCACCAGCAGCGGCATAAAGAACACGGTCAGCAAGATCGCTATCGGCTTGGACGGACTCGAAGGCCTGCTTGATTTGGTTGGATTTCACGGTCGCCCTCCTCTAGGATGAACTTGAGTTTCGATCTGCCGCGAGCTAAACGCGTTCGAACGGTCGCGGCTGGTACGTGCAGCAACTCGGCAATCTCTGAAGTCGAGAAGCCCAGATAGTAATAGAGCACGATGGGAACACGGAATCGCTCCGGAAGCCGCATAACGTCTGACAGGACCGCCTTGGTCTCCTCCTGCGCTGTCGAAAGCGACTCGGCCAGGTTCTCAATATCCTCCACACGCCTCCATGGCTTTCGAAAGAGCGATTTGCATTCATTGATCGTGACCCGGATAAGCCATCGACGAAGATGTTCCCAGCTTTCAAATTGCGTGTCGCTTTTGAGTAACTTTAGAAAGACGTCTTGCGCAACATCGTCGGCATCGGCGCGATCGCGCAGGTACGTCAATGCGATTCGAAACACGACATCCCGGTGATCTTCAACCGCCTGTCTAAATGCTTGTTCTTCCATAATCACCTCCCGGTGACATTGATGGTTCTTGATGGGGCCCTCACCATAGATACGCTTTGACCAAACGGAATGTTTCAAATTCAAGCAGGAAAAACTACCAAAATTAATCCGTCCCTTTTTGGCAAGGGATCAACGGAACGCAACAGGTTGATCATACGCAAGCGAGCGGCCCCCAGAGCGTACAAGGTGGCATGAAAAAGGCAGGGCATTGACCTTCTGGTCATGCCCTGCCTTTTGAATGACAGATTGTAGCTCTGGGGGCCGCGCAGCGACGGAGGTCGCCGCCGTTCGTTAGAACGGCGGAACTAGTTACTCCTCGTCGTTGTCCTTGGCCTCTTCGGCGTCGTCGGTGTCCACGAGCTGGTTGAGCAGCTCGTCGAGGGAAGCCATGTCCTCGTTGATCGCGCCGTTGGCGGGAGCCTTCTTGTCGTCGATCGGGGCGCCCAGGAGCTCCTCGTCGGCGTCGGCGTGATGCGTCGGAGCGGAGGTACCCAGCAGGATATCGTCCGGACCGTCGGGGCTAAAGACCATCTGCAGCAGCTGCGAGAGGTCTTCCTCGTCGGCAACGTCGTCGTTGTTCTCGAGGATGTAGAGCAGATCGTGGGCCTCCAGGCCGTCACGGAGCTCCTCGATCGCCTTGGCGCCGATGCCATCGATGCGCAGCAGATCCTCCTCGGACTTGCCAACCAGGTCGCCGACCGTCTCGATGCCAACCTCGCTGAACTTGTTGGTCCAGCGCTGCGACACGCCCAGATCGTCGAACAGGTACAGACGAGCCTTCTCGGCGGAGATGGTGTGGCCGTTGCGGGTGAACGAACCGTCAGCACCACCGAACTCGTCGTAGCCGGCCCAGTCGAGCTGCTGCGGGAGCTGCTCGTCCAGGTCCTTGAGCTCCACAGGAGCCCACTCGGGCAGCGACTTGGCGTTGGGCGAAGCCGGGCCGTCGATGTCCACGTAGCCGTCGGCCGTGCGATACGTCAGCTTGGCGTTGGCGTACGGCTTGAGGCCGGTACCAGCCGGGATCTTCTTACCGACGATGACGTTGGACTTAAGGTCGAGCAGGTGGTCGACCTTGCCCTCGATGGCAGCCTCGGTAAGGACGCCAGCGGTACGAATGAACGAAGCGCTCGACAGCCAGGAGTCGATGTTGGACGCGACCTTGAGCGTACCCAGGATGACGGGCTCGGCCACAGGAGCCTGACCGCCCAGACGGGCAACGCGCTCGACCTCGTCGGCAAACTCGTAGCGGTCGACGTACTGACCAAGCAGGTACTTGGAGTCGCCGGGGTTGGTGATCTGAACGCGACGCAGCATCTGGCGTGCGAGCACCTCGATGTGCTTGTCGTTCAGGTCGACGCCCTGGCTGGTGTAGACGTCCTTGACGCTCTCGACGAAGGTGTGCATCGTCGACTCGATGTCGGTCAGCTTGCGCAGGTTGCGGAAGTTAACGAAGCCCTTGGTGATCTGGTCGCCAGCGCGAACCTCGCAGCCGTCCTCGATCTCGGGCATGAAGCGCACCGAAGCGGGGACACGACGCTCGTCGAGGACACGGGTGTGATCCTCGGAGTCGGTGAGCGTCAGCACGTACTCGGACTTCTCGGGCTTAATCGAGAGGTGGCCGGAGTACGGAGCCAGCTCGGCCTCGCGACCCAGAATCTTCTCGTTGACGTTGCCGACGATATCGAACATACGGCTGACCGTAGGCAGACCCTGCGTAATATCGTCGACGCCAGCGACGCCGCCGGAGTGAATGGTACGCATCGTAAGCTGCGTACCGGGCTCGCCGATGGACTGGGCGGCAATAATGCCGACGGCAGTACCGATGGCGACCGGACGACGGGTGGAAAGATCCCAACCGTAGCACTTCTGGCACACGCCGTACTTGGAGCGGCAGGTGAGCAGCGCGCGGAGCTTGACCTTCTTGAGGCCCGCATCGACCATCTTCTGGATGTCGGCAACCTTCTCGATGTAGCCGTCCTGCTCAAAGAGCACGGTGCCATCGGGAGCCACGACGTCCTGGATGAAGCAACGGCCGACGAGGTCGGTGTTGAGGTCGGTGGTGCCGGGGATGATGAGGTTGTAGGTAACGCCCTCGTGCGTACCGCAGTCCTCCTCGCGGACGATGACGTCCTGGGCCACGTCGACCAGACGACGGGTCAGGTAACCAGAGTCCGAGGTGTGGGATGCGGTATCGACCAGGCCCTTACGGGCGCCGTAAGTCGAAATGAAGTACTCGAGTGGCAGCAGGCCCTCGCGGAAGTTCGCCTTAATGGGAAGGTCGATCGTCTCGCCGGACATGTCTGCCATCAGGCCACGCATGCCGCCGAGCTGACGCAGCTGGGTCTTAGAACCACGGGCGCCGGAGTCGGCCATCATGTACAGCGGGTTCTCCTCGTCGAACATGTCGAGCATGAGCGCTGCAACCTTATCGGTACAAGCGGTCCACTCGTTAACGACTTCGATGTGGCGCTCCGTCTCGTTGATGAAGCCCTCCTCGAAGTACTCGTTGATCTGGTCGACGTTGGCCTGGGCGCGGTCGAGCAGCTCCTGCTTCTCGGCAGGGATGAGAGCGTCCCACACCGAGATGGTGAGGCCGGCGCGGGTAGCGTAGTGGAAGCCGGAGTACTTGATGGCGTCGAGGATCGGACCGACCTTGGCCTCGGGGTAGCGATCGCAGCAGTCTGCAACCAGCTTGGCCACGTCGCCCTTGACCATCTTGTAGTTCATGAACTCGTAGTCTTCGGGCAGGCACTGGCGGTTGAAGATGATGCGGCCGATAGAGGTCTCGAAGCGCGCGGTCTTGTTGCCGGTGACGTCGAAGTCGACGAACTCGTTCTTGCCGTTCTTGACGCGGAAGATACGGGTGCCGTCCTCGTTGATGACGTTGGCGTTCTCGGCGGACACGCGGACCTGAATCTTGGCCTGCATGTCGACCTCGGAGCGGCAGTCATAGGCGTGCAGCGCGTCGTCGAAGCTCGAGAACACGTGGTTCTCGCCCGGCAGGCCGTCGCGAACCTGGGTGAGGTAGTACACACCGATGATCATGTCCTGCGAGGGAATGTTGACCGGCTTGCCGGATGCCGGCGAGCGCAGGTTGTTCGCAGAGAGCATGAGCACGCGAGCCTCGGCCTGAGCCTGGCTGGACAGCGGCACGTGGACAGACATCTGGTCGCCGTCAAAGTCGGCGTTGAAGGGCGAGCAGACCAGCGGGTGCAGGTGGATAGCCTTGCCCTCGACCAGCACCGGCTCAAAGGCCTGGATGGACAGACGGTGCAGAGTCGGTGCACGGTTGAGCAGCACGACGCGGCCGTCGATGACCTCTTCGAGGATGTCCCACACAAAGGTGGCACCGCGGTCGATAGCGCGCTTGGCGCCCTTGATGTTCTCGACCTTGCCGAGCTCGACCAGGCGCTTCATTACGAAGGGCTTGAAGAGCTCCAGCGCCATGGTCTTAGGCAGACCGCACTGGTGCAGCAGCAGCTTGGGGTCGGTAACGATAACCGAACGGCCGGAGTAGTCGACACGCTTACCCAGCAGGTTCTGACGGAAACGACCCTGCTTGCCCTTGAGGGCCTCGGCGAGCGACTTGAGCGGGCGACCGCCACGGCCAGAGACCGGGCGACCACGACGGCCGTTGTCGAACAGGGCGTCCACGGACTCCTGGAGCATGCGCTTCTCGTTGTTCACGATGATCGCGGGGGCGTCCAGGTCGAGCAGGCGCTTGAGTCGGTTGTTACGGTTGATCACGCGACGATACAGGTCGTTGAGGTCGGACGCAGCGAAGCGGCCGCCGTCGAGCTGGACCATCGGGCGCAGATCGGGCGGAATGACCGGGATGACGTCCAGGATCATGTTCGCGGGGCTGTTGCCGCCCTTCAGGAAGGCGTCAACGACCTCGAGGCGCTTGACGGCCTTCTCGCGCTTCTGCTTCTGGGAGTCCTCGTCGGCGATGATGGCCTTGAGCTTCTCGGCCTCGGAGGGGAGGTCGATGGCAGCGAGCAGGTCGCGGACGGCCTCGGCACCCATGCCACCCTTGAAGTACATGGAGTAGTAGCGGGTCATCTCGCGGAACAGCGGCTCATCGGAGATGAGGTCGCGCTCGGTGAGCTTCATGAAGGCGTTGAAGGCGTCCGTGCGGAGCTGCTTCTCGTCCTTGCACTCTTCCTCGATGTCGACGATGCCAGAGGCGATCTCCTCGGGGGTCAGCGGTTCCTCATCGGAGAACTCGTCAAAGTTCTCGGGGTCGCCCTGCTCCTTGAGGGACTCGATCTGGCGGGCGCACTCGGCATCGATCTCTTCCAGATCGGCAGCGAGCTCCTCGCGCAGGTCGTCGGCGTCGGCCTCGCGAGCCTCGTAGTCAACCTCGGTGATGATGTAGCTGGCAAAGTACAGAACCTTCTCGAGGTCCTTGGACTTGATGTCGAGCATACGGCTCATCGGGAAGCTCGTGGGGCTCTTGAAGTACCAGATGTGGGACACCGGAGCGGCGAGCTCGATGTGGCCCATGCGGTCGCGACGCACCTTGGCCGAGGTGACCTCGACGCCGCAGCGCTCGCAGACGATGCCCTTAAAGCGGATGCCCTTGTACTTGCCGCAGGAGCACTCCCAGTCCTTGGCAGGACCGAAGATCTTCTCGCAGAACAGGCCGTCCTTCTCGGGCTTTAGGGTACGGTAATTGATGGTCTCCGGCTTCTTGACCTCACCGTGCGACCAGGAACGGATCTGGTCGGCGGAGGCAAGGGAGATCTTTACCGAGTCAAAATCAGTAGCTTCGAAATCTGCCACAGTCAACTACTCCTTATCAGTGGTCGTGGCGGCGACGGCCTCGGGTGCCTCGGCGGTCTCGGCATCCTGGGCCTCGACGTCGGCGTCAATGCCAGCGAGCGCAGCCAGGTCGTCGAGAGCAGAGGTCTCCTCGGCGGTCACAGGGGCGGAGGCGTCCTCGTCGGCATCGTGCATGGGCTCGATGTCCAGCGCGAGGGAGCGAATCTCCTTAACGAGAACCTTGAAGGACTCGGGGATACCCGGGACAGGAACGTTCTCGCCCTTGACGATGGACTCGTAGGTCTTGACGCGGCCCACGGTATCGTCGGATTTGACGGTCAGGATCTCCTGCAGGACGTTGGAAGCACCGTAAGCGTACAGTGCCCAAACTTCCATCTCGCCGAAGCGCTGGCCGCCGAACTGAGCCTTGCCGCCCAGAGGCTGCTGGGTAACCAGGCTGTAAGGGCCTGTCGAACGGGCGTGAATCTTGTCGTCGACCATGTGGCCGAGCTTGAGGATGTAGGACGTACCCACGGTAATGGGCTCGCGGAACTCCTCGCCGGTGCGGCCGTCGAACAGGCGGGTCTTGCCGCGCTCGTCAAGCTGGGTGACGAACTCGGGGCGCATGTGATCGCCAAAGGCAGCGGTGGCCTTGTTGAGCATGTTCTTGTTGGCACGACGGATGACCTCGGCGATCTCGTCCTCCTTGGCGCCGTCGAAGACGGGCGTCGCGGTGAAGAACGGGCCGGGGACATACTTGTCGGAGTCGGCCTGCTCGGTATCCCAACCGCAGGCAGCAGCCCAGCCAAGGTGGCACTCGAGCAGCTGGCCGACGTTCATACGCGAAGGAACGCCCAGCGGGTTGAGGATAACGTCGATCGGGGTACCGTCAGCCATGTAGGGCATGTCCTCGACCGGCAGAACGTTACAGATAACACCCTTGTTGCCGTGGCGGCCGGCGATCTTATCGCCCTGCTGGATCTTACGACGCTGGGCGACGTAGACGCGCACCTGCTCGTTGACGCCGGGGGCCAGGTCGTCGCCGTTCTCGCGGCTAAAGCGGACGACGTCGATGACGCGGCCGTAAGCGCCGTGAGGCATCTTGAGGGAGGTGTCGCGGACGTCGTGGGCCTTGGCACCGAAGATGGCGCGCAGCAGGCGCTCCTCGGCGGTCAGAGCGCTCTCGCCCTTAGGCGTGACCTTGCCGACCAGGATGTCGCCAGGGCCGACCTCGGCGCCGATGCGGATGATGCCGTCCTCATCGAGGTTGGCAAGCATGTCCTCGGAGAGGTTCGGGATCTCGCGGGTGATCTCCTCGGGGCCGAGCTTGGTGTCGCGGGCGTCGATCTCGTGACGGGTGATGTTGATGGTCGTCAGCAGGTCCTCGGCCACCAGGCGCTCGGACACGACGATACCGTCCTCGTAGTTAAAGCCTTCCCACGGCATGTAGGCCACAGTGAGGTTCTGACCCAGTGCGAGCTCGCCATGATCGGTCGAAGGACCGTCGGCCAGGGGCTCGCCCTGCTCAACGGTGTCACCGACACGCACGAGCGGACGGTGGTTGATGCAGGTGGACTGGTTGGAGCGCTGGTACTTGGCCAGGTGATACTCGTCCATGCCGCCGGCATGCTTGACGATGATCTTGGCGGCGTCGGCAAAGATGACCTCGCCGGCGTTCTTGGCCAGGGTGACCTCGCCGGAGTCCAAGGCGGCGCGACGCTCCATACCGGTACCGACATAGGGAGCGGCAGGGTGAACCAGCGGCACGGCCTGACGCTGCATGTTAGCGCCCATCAGCGTACGCTTGGCGTCGTCGTGCTCCAGGAACGGAATCAGCGTGGCTGCGACGGAGAGCATCTGACGCGGCGAGACGTCCATGTAGTCGACGTCCTCGACGGGCACGTCGGCGGGAGCGCCGAAGGAGCCGTCGAAGTCGCGGGTACGGGCGATCACGGTGTGCGGACGGACGATCTTGCCCCCGGCATCGGTTGTGATGAACTCGTTGGTCTTGGGATCGAGCGGCGTGTTGGCCGGCGCGATAACGTGCTTCTCTTCCTCGTCAGCGGTCATCCAGTCGATCTGGTCGGTGGCAACGCCGTTCTCGACGCGACGGAACGGAGCCTCGATGAAGCCGTACTCGTTGACGCGCGCATAGAGCGCGAGGCGGCCGATAAGGCCGATGTTGGGGCCTTCGGGCGTCTCGATGGGGCACATGCGGGAGTAGTGCGAGTTGTGGACGTCGCGGACGGCCGTCGGCACGTTGGTGCGGCGGCTGGAACCGGACTTGTGGCCCGCAAGGCCGCCGGGGCCGAGCGCGGAGAGCGTGCGCTTGTGCGACAGGCCCGTGAGCGGGTTGGACTGGTCCATGAACTGCGAGAGCTGCGAGGAGCCGAAGAACTCCTTGATGGCCGCCACGATGGGGCGGATATTGATGAGCGACTGCGGCGTAATCTCGTCGATATCCTGCGAGCTCATGCGCTCACGGACGACGCGCTCCATACGGCTCATGCCGATGCGGAACTGGTTGGCGACAAGCTCACCGACGGTGCGGACGCGACGGTTGCCAAAGTGGTCGATGTCGTCGACCTTGAAGCCCTGCTCGCCGGCAGCGAGGGACAGCAGGTAGCGCAGCGTCGCGACGATATCCTCGTCGGTGAGCACCGTGACCTCTTCCTCGGTGGTGAGGTTGAGCTTCTTGTTGACCTTGTAACGACCGACGCGTGCCAGATCGTAGCGCTGCGGGTTGAAGAGCAGGCCCTCGAGCAGGCTGCGGGAAGCGTCCACGGTGGGAGGCTCGCCCGGGCGCAGGCGACGGTAGATCTCGATGAGGGCGTCCTCGCGAGTGAGGGCGGTATCGCGCTCGAGGGTGCGCTTGATCACATCGGAGTTGCCGAGCAGCTCGATGATGTCGTCGTTGGTGACGGCGATCCCAAGGGCGCGCAGGAACATCGTGGCGCTCTGCTTGCGCTTACGGTCGATGGAGACCATGAGCTGATCGCGCTTGTCGACCTCAAACTCAAGCCAGGCACCGCGGGACGGAATGATCTGGGCCTTGTAGATCTGCTTGCCCGAATCCATCTCGGAGCTGTAGTACACGCCCGGGGAACGAACGAGCTGCGAGACGACGATGCGCTCGGTACCGTTGATGATAAAGGTGCCCTGATCGGTCATCATGGGGAAGTCGCCCATAAAGACGAGCTGCTCCTTGATCTCGCCGGTCTCCTTGTTGGTGAGACGGACGTCGGTCAGAAGCGGAGCCTGATAGGTCATATCCTTCTCGCGGCACTCCTCGACAGTGTGCGCGGGGTCGCCGAACTGATGCTCGCCGAAGGTAACCTCGAGAACATGGTTCTGGCTCTGGATGGGGCTGGATTCCTTGAACGCCTCACGAAGGCCCTCGTCCTTAAAACGCTCAAAGGATTCCCTTTGAACAGAGATAAGGTTGGGGAGCTCCATGGCCTCCGGGATTTTCCCGAAGCTGACGCGCTTGCGCTCAGTGGCAGTGTATGCGTAGGTCACCAGGTTTTTCCTCCTTCACGGAAATGCTCGGTGGGTTGGCGAGGCATAGCTTCGCCAGTTATCGCAACCTAATAGTTTATCAGGTACCGACCGTTGGGCAAGAAAAGCCTTGACGCGATTGAGTTTTTGGAGTAGCAAAGTTTTTCAACAGAAAACGAGCAGGTAGATGGTGTTGTATCGAACATGCGTTCATATATTTTCTGTGAACACACACTCCCCTGCAGGACAACGACGGCCTCCCGCAACGGCTTACATGGCCCGCGAACAAAAAACGGGTGCGAACCGAAGTCCGCACCCGTGGCACGTGCTAGTTGCGCTTAAGACCGCCGCGCTCGTCGATGGCGTCCCAGAAGGCATCGGCAAAGCGGGGGTCGCTTGCTGCCATGAGGGCGTTGGTTGCCATCCAGCCAGAGGGAGTGCCGGTGTCGTAGCCCGACAGCGGGTCGATGACGACGGCATACATTGCCTCGCGGTCGAGCGAACGGGCCATGGCGTCGGTCAGCTGGATCTCGCCACCCTTACCGGCCTGCTGGTCGGCAAGCAGGTCCATGACCAGCGGGCTCAGCAGGTAGCGGCCGACGATGTACAGGTTGGACGGAGCCGCCTCGGGGGCGGGCTTCTCGACCAGACCGCCGATACGCCAGACAGCGCCCGGCTCAGCATCGGCAACGTCCTCGGCACCCTCGAGCGAACCGACGCGCTCACCGGCGATCACGCCGTAGCGGCTGACCTCCTCGGGCGAGCAAGCAGCGACGGCGATAACCGAAGCGCCACCGTGCTCCTTGGAGACGGCGAGCATCTTGTCGCAGATGTCGCGGTTGGGCACAACGTAGTCGCCCAGAAGAACAAGGAAGTTCTCCCCTGCCACGGCGTCGGCAGCAGAGCGGATAGCATGGCCGAGGCCCTTGGGCTCGTACTGATAACGGAAATCGACCGGCATACCGCCAGCGTGGGCTACGGCATCGGCATAGGCGTTCTTGCCGCGCTCGCGCAGCAGGTTCTCGAGCGAGCGATCGGGCTGGAAGTAGCTCAGCAGCTCGGGCTTACCGGGAGAGGTAACGATGATGGCATCGTCGACCTCCTCGGGCTCGAGCGCCTCCTCGACGACGTACTGAATGACGGGCTTGTCGAGCACCGGCAGCATCTCTTTGGGCGTGCACTTAGTGCCAGGCAGAAAACGCGTGCCAAGACCGGCGGCGGGGATGATTGCCTTCATGTTATTCAAAGATCCTTTCGCAGGCGCAAAAGCGCCCCATGCGTGCGGCACACAGCCGCAGACCAAATTGCGATACCCAAGCATCTTACCGCTGGAACTATATGTCGCTACAAGGCAGAGACAATTCTTCAGCAGGTCAACGCAAATTATTGCTCGAATGGTGCAATTTTATTGTCCAACGGCAGGGCACCCGCTACGACGCAAATCACAGAACATGACAGTTTGAGCAACCGATGCCGAGGGACCGAAAAACAAAAAAGACGGGGTTCGCAATGCGAACCCCGTCTGCAAAGAAATCTGGCGAGAAAGCCTGATTACTTGAGGGTGACAGCAGCGCCAGCAGCCTCGAGCTTCTCCTTGGCAGCCTCAGCGTCCTCCTTCTTGGCACCCTCGAGAACAGCCTTGGGAGCGCCCTCGACGACCTCCTTGGCCTCCTTCAGGCCAAGGTTGGTGAGCTCACGGACGGCCTTGATGACCTGGATCTTGTTGTCGCCGAAGCCCTCGAGCACGACGTCAAACTCGGTCTTCTCCTCGGCCTCAGCAGCGCCAGCAGCGGGAGCGGCGACAACGGCAGCAGGAGCAGCGGCGGAAACGCCGAAGGTGTCCTCGATAGCCTTGACGAGCTCGGAAGCCTCGAGAAGGGTCATTTCCTTAAGAGCATCGATGATCTCATCGGTGGTAAGCTTAGCCATTTCTAAGTCCTTTCGGTTTCCGTGCGGATGCACGGAGATCAGTTAAAACACAGCGCGAATGCGCCAGGGGTGCGGCGTTGCCGCCGCGGGTGAAAACAGCGACTAGGCTGCCTTCTGCTCGGAAACCTGCTGGATCGAACGAGCGAGACCAGAGGAAACGCCGTTGACGCAGACAGCGATGTCGCGAGCGAAACCGGAGATGAGACCGGCGATCTGGCCGAGAAGCTGATCCTTGGTGGGCAGCTCGGCGATAGCCTTAACATCATCAGCGGAAACGGCCTTGCCGTCGGAGATACCGCCCTTGATCTCAAGGACGCCCTTGGACTTAGCAGAGAAGTCCTTGAGGGCCTTAGCGGCCTCGACCGGCTCGGTCTCGTAGAACACATAAGCAACGGGGCCGGCGAGGATCTCGTCGAGCTCGGGCTGCTCCTGGTTCTTGAGAGCGATCTTGACCAGGTTGTTCTTGTAGACCTTCATCTCGGCGCCGCACTCGCGAAGCTGATGACGCAGCTCCTGAGCCTGCTTAACCGTCAGACCGTTGTAGTTGACGACGAACAGACCGGCGTTCTCGGCGATACGGGACTCGATCTCTGCAACCTTGTCGATTTTGTACTGCTGGGGCATGAATTACACCTCCTCGAATTCTTTCCGGGCACGGTCCGCCACAAGGACGTGACGGGGGCATGTCCAAAAAGAAAGCCCCCGCGCTGCATGAGCGACGGGGGCGAGAAGACATATCTACTCGACCACCTCGGCTGGCGGGATGTCCCATTAAGCTTGCGGGCGAAGCCCGTTTGCACCGGCTGTCTCTGGCAGCGGATTCGTGCGTGAACCGAAAGTATTATGGCGGGGACCCCGGCGTCGGTCAACGGAAAACCGGGCTGTACACAATTCCACCATCCGGCCGCGCCGCCAAAGGCCAGGCGCAAGGTTTTCGCTCGGTCAGGTCCTGGGCTCGCACGAAGAGCACATTAAGTGCTCTTCGGCTCGTGCGGAATCTACGAAAACCTTGCGCCTGGCCTTTGGCGGCGCGGCCTACGTCAACTATGGGCAGCCCGGATTTCCGTTGGTCGGCGCGCCCCACGCATAATGCTTGGGTCGGTGGGCTGATGGGTTGGGTCCCGTTGGGCTACAGGGTTGAAACGAAGTTGGACAGGCGATTTAGGCCTTTGTCTAGGTCTTCGTCGCTTACGCAGTAGCTTAGGCGGATGTGGCCTTCGCAGCCGAAGCAGTCTCCGGGGACTAGGGCTACATTGGCTTCTTCGATGGCTTTGATGCAGAAGTCTTCGCTTGTTAGGCCGAATTGTTTAATGCTGGGGAAGGCGTAGAAGGCTCCTGCTGGTTCTACTGCGTCGAGGCCCATGGCGTCTAAGGCTGCGAGTACGCGCTCGCGGCGGGCTCGGTAGACTTCGAGCATGGGAGTTGGGTCGACGGTGAGGGCTCTGGCTGCGGCGTCCATTTCGAAGGAGACGGCACTCGATACTAAGTATTGGTGAGCTTTTGCGATCTCGGCGATGACGGGGGCTGCGGCTGCGAGCCAGCCCAAGCGCCAGCCGGTCATGGCCCAGGGTTTGGAAAAGCTCTCGATGACCACCGTCTGATCACGCAGCTCCGGGTGTCGCTGGGCAAACCGCTCGTAGCCATCCACATAGACCAGGCGGTTGTATACGTCGTCGCAGACCACGTAGATGCCCGTCTGCTCCGCCGCGCGCGCCACGGCGTCGAGCGAAGCCGCGTTGAGGATACAGCCCGTGGGATTGTTGGGCGAGCAAATGACGATGGCCTTAGTCGCCGGTGTCACGCAGGCGCGAAGGGCGTCCTCGTCAATTTGAAATTGCGCGGGCTCCGTATCCAAAAAGATCGCCTTAGCGTGGTTGGCCACGACGATGCTCTCGTACAGGCCAAAGGCCGGCGTGGGGATAATGACCTCGTCGCCGGGATTGAGTATAGCCATGAATGTTGCCGACAGGGCCTCGGTCGCGCCGTCGGTCAGGATGACCTCGTCGGCAGAAAACGTAAGACCCGCGTCGTCCATGTAGGCAGACAGCGCCTCGCGCAGGGCGGGGCGACCGTTGTTGGGCGGATAGTGCGTGTCACCGCGGTCCAGCGAGGCGGCCACCTCGGCGCTGATCACATCGGGCGTGGGAAAATCGGGCTCGCCAAGCGCGAGTGCGATGCACCCCGGGTGCTGAGCGGCGAGCGCGTTGATCCGGCGGATGCCGGAAGGCTTGAGCGTGGCAAGCGAGGTATTCATGGGCAGGCGCATGGCGTTCCTTTCGTAAGGGTTGCACTAGGATAGCGCGGCGAGGCGCCGCCAGACGGTGTAACCTAAACGGAAACGAATCGGAAAGGAGGCGGCATGGAGACAGATCCGCAGGGCAATAAGCCCAAAACACTGCAGAAGATTGCATACGTCAGTATTCCCAATAGCGCCGATCTTGAGTTTTTGCTCTGGGACCTGCAGGATGCCATCGCGGCCTATGCCCGGCTTTCCGGCACCGCGCTCCCCCGCCCGGTCGACTTGAAGGCGAATGACGCCGATGCCGCCGTCGATGGCATTGTGCTCGCGATTACGGATAAGCCCAACGATGAGGCGGCATCCGCCGCTCAACAAGCACTCGATCGCTTTGGCAATACGGGAACGCGCGTCTATGTCGTCGTTCAAGCCACCTGTGGGCGCACCGAGGAGGCGCACCGGTATATCGAGTGCCTGCGCCAAGCTTGCGAACTCCGTAGGCTAACGTGGTGCGGCGGCGTTGTCATCTGTGCCGGCAGCGGCATCGCGGCGCTTCACCATTCCCCACGCATGGGACTTCTGCGACGGCCGTTTTCCGAAGCGATGGATAAGCTGGTAGGCGCCGTGCGCATGGGCTGCTCGGTTGAGCACGCCCAACGACTCGGCGGCGGCGACACCGGGGATGTCACAGCAGATGGCGTGGTTTTCGCCAAGCCCGCCGTGCCCACGCCAATCTGGCACGCCATCATCAAACGTCTCGGCACCCGTGCTCAATCAACTATCTAAATTATCGAGCACCCCAGTCAACGGCCTCGCGCCAGCACTCAACGAGGCGATCCAGGCGCCAGGCCGCGTTAGCGGGACTTGTTGACGGCAATATGACAGCGGGCAGGCCCGTCCGCTCCTGTAGATAGCGCTTGTAGAGGCGCCCCGCCGTGCCACCGTTGCATATTACCTGCTCAATGGACACGTTGCTGGTGATGAGCTCGATGTGTGCCGGCACGACGTTACGAATACTAGCGTCACTCGAGCCCTTGATATCGCAGCTCTCGATCACATCCCACAGGGCTACGCCGCCGTCGAGGAGCATGAATCGCTTGGCGGCAATCGAGGCGTCGAGTGTCGCCGGCGTACCGTCCGCCAAAGGATCGCCCTCATTGGGTGGCACAGGCGCACCGAGGCATGCCGCTATCACGCGCCAAAAGCGGTTCTGAGGGTTGCCATAGTAAAAGGCATTGGCGCGCGAAAGCACCGAGGGGAACGACCCGAGCACCAAAACGCGCGAGTGCCGGTCGAACACGGGCTCAAACCCATGCTCAATATGTTGATAGCCCTCGTCAGACACTGGCATGGGCTAGGCCCTCAACAGATAACGCACCTCGTAGGGCGCAAGCTCAAGCGTGCCCGCCAGCTCGACCGTGGGCGCGTCGTCGGCAAGCAGGTCGACAAAGGACCCGTTGAGCTCGCCGGCTGTAAAGGAATAGGTCTCGTCCACGGCATTCACCGACACGAGCACCGTGGCGTCGTCGCAGGCACGCTCGAACAGCAGCTGCTTGTTTTGAATCACCACGTTACGGTACGCGCCGTAGTTGAGAGCGCGTGCCGCCGCGTCGTCGGCCGAACGAAGGTGCGCGAGCTGCGTGATGAACGCCGTCAGCTCGTTGGGCGCAGGCGCATTGAGCGCAGGTCGCAGCGCCCAGTCGCCATCGGGGCCGCCCTTTTCGCCAGCAATTCCCCACTCGCTGCCATAGTAGACGCACGGGATTCCCGGCATGCCAAAGAGCATGCCATAGGCGGGACGCAGGCACGACTTGTCGGTGAGGATGCTGGCCAGACGCGGCACGTCGTGGTTGTCGACAAACGACAGCAGGTGTTTGCCGCGGTAGATGCACCACGGGTCGCCGCCAAACTGGCGATGCAGCGAATGGGCGATCTCGAACATATTGACTGAGTTAAAGCTGGAATACAGGCCCTTGTAGCACTCGTAGTTGGTGCAGGAGTCGAGCATCTCGTCGTTGACGATCTGGTTGTAGTCGCCGTGGAGCGTCTCGCCGATCAGTACAAAGTCGGGCTTGAGCTCGCGGGTAAAGGAGCGCAGGCGGCGCATAAAGTCGCGGTCGAGCATGTAGGCGACGTCCAGGCGCAGGCCGTCGATGCCAAAGTCATCGGCCCAACGGCGCACAGACTCGAGCAGGTAATCGACTACGGCAGGATTTTGCAGGTTGAGCTTCACGAGCTCAAAATGGCCCTCCCAGCCCTCATACCAAAAGCCGTCGCCATAGCAGGAATCGCCGTCAAAACTGATGTGGAACCAATCCTTGTAGGGCGAATCCCACTTGCGCTCCTGCACGTCGCGGAATGCCCAGAAGCCGCGGCCCACATGGTTAAAGACGGCATCGAGCACCACGCGTATGCCATGGGCATGCAGCGTCTCGCACACGGCGGCAAAGTCGGCATCTCCACCCAGGCGGCGGTCGATATGGCGCAGGCTGCGCGTATCGTAGCCATGGCCATCGGACTCAAGCGGAGGGTTGATCAACACGGCACCGATACCGAACTCCTGCAGGTAATCGGCCCATTGGGCGATTTTCATGATGGGGGCATCGGGATTGGGCGCGGTACCGGCAGCTTGGAAGAGCTCATCCTCGGCAACAGGCGCGGCGTTTTCGCGCGGAGCCCCGCAAAAGCCCAGCGGATAGATCTGATAGAACGTCGTCTCGTATGCCCACATAACAGCCTCCCGGTAAGCTCAACACAACGACATCCATTGTATGCCCAGCAGGGTAGCTAATTTGGGACGGGGCTTTTTTAGCTACCCAATCCAGTCCGCATTCCGCCGCAACTGATGAGGGGGTGTGGTTAGGCGACAGGCTTTGCGCGGCGTATGGCCGGGAACAGCACGGTGATGGCGAGGATGACGCCCACGACGGCAATCGTGCCGCCCGCGTAGCCGATCCAAGCGATGCCCGGGCCCGACACCACGGCGCCACCAATCGCCGTGCCCGTACCAATACCCAGGTTGAACAGGCCCGAGAAGATCGACATGGCGACAGCCGACGAATCCGCCGGCGTGTACTTGATGAGCTCGGCCTGGAACGCCACATTGAAGGCCGTGGCGCAGCAGCCCCATAGCGCGCAGACGGCAAGCACTGCCGCGAGCAACGATGCGGCCGAACCCATGAGCAGCAGGGCCGCCGGCACGCCGGAGAGCGTAATAGCCAAGAACGGGAACCGGTGCCCATCGAACAGTCGGCCGAACAGCCAGCTGCCCACCAGACCGGAGCAGCCAAACGCCGTCAGCGTCATGGTGATGGCGCCTGCGTCGACGTGCGCGACCTGTGCCAGGAACGGCTCGATATAGCTGTAACCCGCGTAGTAGCCGGTCGCCATAAAGACCGTGACCGCGTAGAGCGCAATCAGGAACGGGTTCTTGAGCAGCTCGGGCAGCTGCTTAACGGTAAAGCGCTCACCCGCCGGCATGGCCGGGAACACCGCGGCCTGGTACACCACCGCGGCGGCAGAGAAGGCCCCGACCACGGCAAACGTCATGCGCCAGCCCACGGCCAGGCCGATGGCACGACCGAGGGGCAGGCCGAAAATCTGCGCGATAGACGAGCCCGTGGCGATCATGCTGATGGCGAGCGCCCCGTGGCGGGCGTCAACCAGGCGCGAGGCCATAATCGAGGCGACCGACCAGAACACGGCATGTGCGCAAGCGACCACCAGGCGCGCACAGACCAGGATGGGATATGTCGGTGCCACAGCAGACAGGAACTGACCCAGAGAAAACACGGCGAGCACGCCGAGCAGCATCCACTTGAACTCAAAGCGCGAGGCAAACACCATGAGTGGCAGCGACAGCAGCATGACGCCCCAGGCATAGACCGAAATCATGATGCCGGCTTGGGCCTCGGTGAGCGAGAACGACGCGGCGATATCAGTCAGAAGGCCGATGGGCATAAACTCCGACGTGTTGAACACGAACGCGCAACAGGCGAGCCCGATAAGCGGGAGCCACTGCTTGAGCGAGATGCCATCTTGCTTTGTTTGAGCCATATAGGAAAACCTCTCCGATTGTCTTGGGCGGTGGGCGATTATATAGCAACGGCCCCGCATCCGTCAGTATTGATGCGGGGCCGCAATCAACTCAATACACAGAGGTTGCGCCATCAATTAATAGCTAAGCCAACCCCAGTAATATGCCTGCCGAATGCACGACAAACGCCACGATCCAGGCGACTGTCACTTGGAACGCGAACACGGCCACGGCGTAGCGCGCACCCAGTTCGCTCTTGACGGCACCGATTGCCGCCACACACGGCGGGTACAGCAACGTAAAGACCAGGAACACGTAAGCGGTAAACGGCGAAAACATGGTCGACAGTGCCGCGGGCGAGGTTGCACCCAAAAGCACGGTGAGGGTCGAAATGACACTCTCTTTGGCAATAAGTCCGGTGACGAGCGCCGTGGATGCACGCCAGTCGCCAAAGCCGAGCGGCGCCAGCAGCGGAGCGATAATGCTACCAAGGCCCGCAAGGAGGCTTTGCGACTGGTCGGCAACCACGTTAAAGCGAATGTCGAACGTCTGGAGGAACCAGATGACCACGGTGGCGGCAAAGATGATGGTAAAGGCCTTGGTGATAAAGTCCTTGGCCTTATCCCATGCCAGCATCACCGTCGTCTTAACGCTCGGTAGGCGGTAATTGGGAAGCTCCATGATAAACGGCACCGGGTCGCCCTTAAATGCCGTGCGGTTGAGCACCAAAGCCGCGACGCAGCCGACCACAATGCCGATCAGATAGAGCGAGACCATAGCAGGAACCGTCGCCTGCGGGAAAAACGCCCCGCACAGCAGGCCGTAGACCGGCAACTTGGCCGAGCAGCTCATGAACGGCGTGAGCATGACGGTCATCTTGCGGTCGTGCTCGGACGGCAACGTGCGGGTCGACATGATAGCCGGCACGGTGCAGCCAAAACCGACGAGCATGGGCACAAAGCTGCGGCCCGACAGGCCAAAGCGGCGCAGCACCTTATCCATGACAAAGGCCACGCGCGCCATGTAGCCCGAGTCCTCCAAAATGGAGAGGAACAAGAAGAGCACGACGATGATCGGCAGGAAGGTGAGCACGCTGCCCACGCCTGTGAGCACGCCGTCGACAGCCAGCGAGCGCACCACGTCGTTGGTGCCGAACGCTTTGAGGCCCGCATCGGCCGAAGCGATGATGGCAGCGATGCCGTCCTCCAAGAGTCCCTGCAGCGCTGCGCCGATCACGCCAAACGTCAGCCAAAAGACGAGGCCCATGATTACCAGGAACGCCGGAATGGCCGTGTAGCGACCCGTCAGGATGCGGTCGATCTTGACGGAGCGTACGTGCTCGCGGCTCTCGTGCGGCTTGACGACGCAGCGCCCGCACACGTCGCCGATAAAGCTAAAGCGCATATCGGCCAGCGCGGACAGGCGGTCGGTGCCGGCCTCGCCCTCCATCTGGGAAATAATGTGCTCGATGGCGTCGAGCTCGTTGCGGTCCAGGTGAAGCGCCTCCGTCACCAACTCGTCGCCCTCAACCAGCTTGGTCGCCGCAAAACGCACCGGGATATGCGCCGTCACGGCATGGTCCTCGATAAGGTTGGCGATACCGTGGATGCAGCGGTGCAGGGCTCCGCCGTCCGGGCCATCGGGCGCGCAAAAGTCCAGGCGGCCGGGACGCTCGCGGAACCGCGCCACGTGCAAGGCATGATCCACCAACTCGCCGATGCCCTCGTTGCGGGCAGCGCTAATGGGGACAACAGGCACGCCCAACAGGCTCTCGAGCAGGTTGACGTCCACGGCGCCGCCGTTGGCCGTCACCTCGTCCATCATGTTGAGCGCGATGACCATGGGGCGATCGAGCTCCATAAGCTGCAGCGTTAGGTACAGGTTGCGTTCAATATTAGTAGCGTCGATGATGTCGATGATGGCGTCGGGATGCTCGTCCAGGATAAATTGACGGCTCACAATCTCTTCGCCCGTGTACGGCGACAGGGAGTAAATGCCGGGCAGGTCGGTAACGCTCGCCTCGGGATGGTTGCGGATGGTGCCGTCTTTGCGGTCGACCGTCACGCCGGGAAAGTTACCGACGTGCTGGTTGGAGCCCGTCAGTTGGTTGAACAGCGTGGTCTTGCCGCAGTTTTGGTTGCCGGCGAGGGCAAAGTGCAGCGGCGCGCCCTCGGGCACGGCCGTCTTTGCCGCGCGGGGCGAATACGTTCCCTCGCCGAGGGCCGGGTGCTCCGTTGTGCCAATAGCGGCGTTCACGCGCGGACCCGTATCGGTGTCGTGGATGCCCACGAGCTCAATGCGAGCGGCATCGTCCTTGCGCAGCGTCAGCTCGTAGCCACGCAGACGGATCTCGAGCGGATCGCCCATAGGGGCGTACTTCATCATGGTGACTTCGGTGCCCGGCGTTAGACCCATGTCCAAAATATGCTGTCGGAGTGCCTGATCGTCCGATGCCACCGATGCGACAACGGCGTCCTTTCCAATCTCGAGTGTATCGAGTCTCACGTCCGTGTTCCTCCCCCGGCGCCCACAGGGCTTTGTATTTATGTTCACCATGGCTAACCGTTTGCCATGGCTAACCAATTTTAACCATGCATGATAGCGCGAACACACAACGACGTTCAATCAACAGATCGGTGCAAGCTAAGCTGCCCCCATTGCACCCAAGCAGCAAAAGCCCGCGCAAGCAACTAATGTCACCCGCGCGGGCCTGGTGGGCACTCACAGAAGCACGTTACAGAGGCCCACGTCAGTTATGGATTACCGAACGGCACCGGCACGCGATGCCTCCGCCGGCTTGCCAAGCGATGAAGCTTGCCGCAGTCTTAGACTATCGGCGCAATGCCGGCAAAGTGCAGATACAGCGAAATGATTGCCACGACAATGACCACCGCTGCGATCAGCTTGTCGTGCAGATGCGGAAGCACCGGTTTACCGCGGCCTCGCTCGCCCAGCATATAAACGGGAATGGCCGGAGCAAAAAGAATCGTCGTGATCATAACGCCCTGAAGACCCGTCGACCACACCAGGAACAATGTGTAGATGAAGCCGAGCGTACCGAAGAAGCGGGCTTTGCCGACGCTGGGCGCATGCGGCCCGTCCAGATGCTCGTTCTTCCAGCCAATCACCATGTAATAGGCAGCCGAGCAGACATACGGAACCAGAATCGTGTTGACTGCGCAGCTATAGAAGAACTGGTAGGTGCTCGCCGCCACATACGACACGATCAAGAAGAGCTGCGTGATGCCGGAGCTCACGAGAACCGTTACCACCGGGGCGTCGTGGTTGTTCGTCTTGGCAAACGCCAGAGGGAAGGATCCCTGGCGCGCCGCCTCGAACGGCGTCTCGGACGCAATGATGACATAGCCCAGCAGCGCGCCGACCAACGAAAGGATAACGCCAAGGTTTACGATGGCAGCACCAACCGGACCGATTGCGCACTCGAGAATTCCCGCCATGGAGGGCGTTGCAAGCTGTGCCATCTCCTCGCGCGGCATAATGCCGAGCGACAGCATCGAGATGATCAGATACAGCGTGAATACAGCCGCAAATCCGAGCGCCGTCGAGCGGCCGACGTCACGCACGTACTTTGCACGGCCCGAGATAACGACAGCGCCCTCGATGCCCGTGAAAACCCAGACAAGGGCGATCATGGTCGAGACAACCTGCTCGCCAAAGCCAGGACCAGCCGGCTCTCCCCAGAAGTTGTCCATAAAGATATCGACGTTGAACTTACCCAGGAGCACGATACTCAGCACAAAGAGCCCCAGCGGCACCAGCTTCGCCAACGTGACGATCGTGTTAATGCCCGCAGCCTCCTTAACGCCACGAAGCACAAGGGCGGTAAGGAACCACAAAAACACGCTGGCGCAGACGATAGAAAGCAGGTTGTTACCCGCGCCAAACGCAGGGAAGAAATAGCCCAGCGCGCTAAACAGCAAGAGCGCAAAGCTCACGTTGGAAAGGCACGCGCTGATCCAGTAGCCCCAAGCGGAGTTGAATCCAATGTAATCGCCAAAGCCGGCCGCAGCATATGCATAGATGCCGCCGGTCAGGTCAGGACGAGCCTGAGACAGACCGTTGAACACCATCATCAGCGCAAAGACGCCAATAAAGCAAATTCCCCACGAGATAATGACCGCGCCGGTATTGGCTCCGCCTGCCGCCATATCGCCGGCAAGAGAAAAGATACCGCCGCAAATGCTCGCGGTGATAACCATCATGGTCAGACGGAAAAGATCAAGACCATTGGGGTCGATCATCTCGTCGTTACGAGTTTTAGAGGCCATTATATGTGCACCCCCTCCATCAGACGACCGCATAAAGATGGCCCGGACGTCCCGAATCGGGTGCCGGGCCATCGGTCAAGCGATCATTAAGCTAGTACAGCGACCGCATTAGAAGCGCAGGGACAGGCAGGAGAGGCCGCCGTCGACCTTGCGGTACTCGGAGGTATCGACAACAAGCGTCTTGTAGCCCAGATCCTGCACGGCCTTGAGCACGGTCGGATAGCCCTCGGCAACGATGACCGTACCGTTGACCCAGATGCAGTTGGCGCCGTAAGCCTCGTCCTCGGGCACGACGATCTTGTTGTACTGGGCAAAGTCGGGCTTATCGATAAACTCACCGGAGACGAGCATGTTGTTGTCCTCGATGTAGTTGACGCCCGTCTTGAGGTGCAGGACCTCCTCCAGCGGCACCTCGGAGCCCTCGAGGCCCCAGCCCTCGAGAATCTCGCAGAACTGGCGGATACCCTCTTCGTTGGTGCGAGCGGAGCGACCGACGTAGAAGTGGTCGCCGACCATCATGACGTCGCCGCCGTCGAGCGTGCCGGGGGAAACGATGTGCTTCACATGCTCGTCGTCAAAGAAGCGACGGACGACCGGCTCGATCTCGTCCTTCTCGCCATTACGGCTGTCGGCGCCGGGGTTGGTAATGATGGCGCCGCAGCGAGTGATAACGGCCGGATCCTCGACGAAGCAGCTGTCGGGATACTGCTCGAGAGCCGGCAGCACCGACACGTCAACGCCGCACTGCTCGAGTGCGTGCTCGTAATCGTAATGCTCCTCGATAGCGCGCTCGTAGATGGGCTGGCCAAGCTCGGGAGCGCTCGTGATGCCATTGCTCAGGGACTTGCCGGGACGACGGATAATGACGTGGCTGAACTTGGTCATGATGATCCTCCTTGGATCTCTTAGTAGAGGGCGGACTTCCTCGCGCCCGCCTTCCTTCCGGTGGCTTTATCTTAGGGTGTCTTTGCTGTTTTGTATATTGTATACAATCCTGGGCGGTAGGTTTTTCTCGGTAAGCGTTTTTTTGCTTCTTCTGATTAAGTAGCGCGATTTAGCTGGTCGTTCTATAATTCAATTAGCCTATTCAAGCGAAACGTATTAAGAATTGAAAATATACAGTTAAGGGTTATAAGTTCATGGAAACACTCAGAAGGCCCTTGAAGGACCATGTATACGACTACATTTCGAGTCGTATAGACGCCGGCGAGCTTTCGGCCGGCGACCGCGTGAGCGAGCAAGCGATCTGCGATGCCATGGGCGTTTCGCGCACGCCGGTTCGCGAGGCGCTCATCCAGCTAGCAAGCGATGGCTATCTGGACAATCTCCCCCGCCGCGGATTCCGCGTCCGTGGATTCGATCAGCAAAATGCCGTTGAGGTCTTTGAGATTATGGGGCCGCTCGACGGGCAGGCAGCATATCTCGCCTGCCCCCTCCTGACCGAAGAGGACATCATGCAGCTAAAGTTTTTGGTTGGGTCCATGGACCTTGCGATCCAGGGCGGTCTTATCCGAAAGTACGACGACATTCAGCGAGACTTTCACCTGACGTACTTTAACCGCTGCGGCAACGACCGTCTACGCGACATGATTTCGCAACTCGAACGCTGTTTTATCAAGCGCGATTACGAGACCGTCGACCAGGAGACGGCGTGCAAACTCCTGGGCATAGCCAATGCCGAGCATGCTCATATTCTTGAGCTGTTCGAAGCGCGAGATGCAGTGGGCGTGCGAGACTACGTTCGCGATGTCCATTGGAACACGGACAACGCCCAGTTCGCCGTTTGGTAGAAAAGCAACAAAGGTAGCTTTCAAATGTCCACCTCACGAGAGTGGATAATCTCCCATTTTTGTCGAAAAGCAGACCAAAAAATGGGAGATTATCCACTCTCGTGCTGCGCGGTCTAAAACCCGTGACGCTCGAGGAAGCGGAAGGCTAGACGAATCCAAGGACGGACCGCCACCTGCTTGTCCTCGTTGTCGACTGCGGTGTTGGCGTTGCCGAGCGAAAGGCCGTGGCCGCCCTGGTCAAAGACGTGCATCTCGCATGCGACGCCCTCCTCGGCCATGCGCTGCGCAAACGGGTAGACCTGCGCGATCGGCGCCGTCTTGTCGTCGGACACGCCCCACACAAAGGTCGGCGGCATCTGGCGCGAAACATGCGTGGTGGGGCAGATGTCGGCCAAGTGTTCGTCGGTTGCCTCACCGCCCGTCACCATCGACAGGTAGTCGTTAAGCAAATCACGTCCCGTCTTGCCGCCCGTCTTGGGCACGCGCAGGTCAATGCGCGGATCGCGCGTCTGCGTGTCGCGCACATAGGCAAGGTCGAGCAATGGATAGCCCAGCACCACGGCGTCGGGGCGAATATCATCCGGACGCACCCCGGCAAGCGCCGCAAAGGGACCGGTCTTCCACTGCGTTGCTAACGAGGCGCAGAGCATGCCGCCCGCCGAAAAGCCCACGACGCACACGCGCTTGGGGTCGACATGCCATTCGTCGGCATTAGCGCGCACCGTGGCGACCATCTTGGCAAGATCGGCCTGCGGGTGCGGAAAACTCACGTCGCCCGTGCCGCTTGTCACATAGTTGAGCACAAAAGCCTGGTACCCGTAATCCAAAAACGCAAACGCCACCGGATCTTGCTCATGCGGAGCGATGTGCGTAAACGCGCCTCCACCGCAGATAATCACTGCCGGGCGACGACCATTAGGCTTATCGGGCAGCGGCTCGGCGCCCAAATAGGTAAACGTCGCCGGATATTCCTCAGTCGGCTCCTCGCCCCACAGCGCATGACTCTCGATAATCAATTGGTGCTCCCTTCGCGCAATTCGTGCGCACTATTTTTTCGTCCTCAAGCGTACCCCAGTTGGACCCACGGCGCAGAAACACTCCCGCAATAAGTTCCCTTTCAACTGATATATCACATAATCCCAGCTCAGCACTATCGTTTCACAGCGTAAAATAGGGACGCTGACCGTGCCGGGAAACACATGCGTAACGTTTCCGGCTACATTACACGCGTGCAACAGGCGCGCTTGATACGTTGGAGGCAACTATGGGTCTGCTCGATTCGCTCAAGTCCACGTTCACTTCGTCGGGCGAGGCGTCCGTTCCGCCCTCAGCAAGCTTCGCTACCCGCGAAGGCGTCATCTATGCCCCTGTCAACGGCGTACTCGTCAATCTGGACGAGGTTCCCGACGAGACCATCGCCGCGGGCATGCTCGGTCAGGGCTATGGCATCGAGCCCATCACCGGCACCATCTATGCGCCCGCCAACGGCCGCATCGGCGCCACCACCGTCACCAACCACTCCATCGGCATGATCACCGAGGACGGTCTTCGCGTGTTCATCCATGTTGGCCTGGGCACCGTGGAAATGAACGGCAAGGGTTTTGCCCGCTTTGTCGAGATGGGCGATGTGGTCAAGGCAGGCCAGCCGCTCATCAGCTTCGACCGCGAGGCTATTAAGGCCGCCGGTCACGAGGACATCGTGACCGTCATCGTCTCCGAGCTCGATCGTCTTAAGAGCATCGACCATGTCGGCGAGTCTGGAACGCTTATCGGCGGCAACCCGCTCGTCAAGCTTGGCGACCCGCTGCTGGTAGCCAAGACCAAGTAGCCAGGCCCCGTGCCACACAGCCAAAAGGCACCTCGTCAAGCGCCCGCGACCATTTGGCCGCGGGCGCTTTTCGTTTGAAAAACCATCCCGCCAATGCCTTATCTGTATAGCCCAAATGAGCCGAGCTGCTAGAATATCGAACTGTATGGATAATTATCATTCAACCGCTATGGGAGGATACGTGAACCGCACCAAAATCGCGCAGCTCTATGCCGATGCCGAGTCGCTCGGCGGCCAGACCGTCACTGTCGCCGGCTGGGTCAAGTCCGTCCGCGACATGAAGAACTTTGGCTTTGTTACGCTCAACGACGGCAGCTGCTTCCGCGACCTGCAGGTCGTCATGAACCGCGAGGCGCTCGACAACTACGACGAGATCGCCCACCAAAACGTCTCGGCCGCACTCATTTGCACTGGCACCGTCAAGCTGACCCCCGATGCGCCCCAGCCCTTCGAGCTTTCTGCCACCTCCATCGAGATCGAGGGCGTCAGCGCCCCGGATTACCCGCTGCAGAAGAAGCGCGCAACCGTCGAGTTCCTGCGCACCCAGCAGCACCTGCGCCCGCGCACTAACCTGTTCCGCGCCGTGTTCCGCATCCGCTCTGTCGCGGCTGCCGCCATCCACCGGTTCTTCCAGGAGCAGGGCTTTGTCTACGTCAACACCCCCATCATCACCACGAGTGACTGCGAGGGTGCCGGCGAGATGTTCCGCGTGACCACGCTCGACCCCAAAAATCCGCCCCTCACCGAGTCCGGCGAGGTCGACTGGAGCCAGGACTTCTTTGGCAAGCATGCGAGCCTCACCGTGTCCGGTCAGCTCAATGCCGAGAACTTTGCCATGGCCTTTGGCGACGTGTACACCTTTGGCCCCACCTTCCGCGCCGAAAACTCCAACACCACGCGCCACGCCGCCGAGTTTTGGATGATCGAGCCCGAGATGGCCTTTGCCGACCTTAACGACTACATGGATAACGCCGAGGCCATGCTCAAGTACGTCCTTAAGGACGTTATGGCCACCTGCCCCGACGAGCTCAACATGCTCAACAAGTTTGTGGACAAGGGCCTGATCGAGCGCCTGGACCACGTGGCAAACTCCGACTTTGCCCGCGTTACCTACACCGAGGCCGTCGAGATCCTGGAGCAGGCCGTCGCCGCCGGCCACAAGTTTGACTATCCCGTGAGCTGGGGCATCGACCTGCAGACCGAGCACGAGCGTTTCCTGACCGAAGAGCACTTTAAGCGCCCGACCTTCGTAACCGACTACCCTGCCGAGATCAAGGCGTTCTACATGCGCATGAACGAGGACGGCAAGACCGTCGCCGCCGCCGACTGCCTGGTTCCCGGTATCGGCGAGATTATCGGCGGCTCCCAGCGCGAGGAGCGCCTGGATCTGCTCGAGGCCCGCATCAAGGATCTGGGCATGAATCCCGAGCAGTACAAGTACTACCTTGACCTGCGCCGCTACGGTTCCTGCAAGCACGCCGGCTACGGTCTGGGCTTCGAGCGCTTGGTGATGTACCTCACCGGCGTGGGCAACATCCGCGACGTCCTGCCGCACCCGCGTACCGTGGGCAACGCCGACTTCTAATCGCCACAGCGCCACCCAGCGCGTTACAGCACATCGCGTCAGCGCCTCTCGGCAAGCCGAGGGGCGCTTTTTTCAACAGCATCCGTCAAGCTTTTGGCAAGTTTTTGGTTAGTTGAGCAGGGCTGTTGAAAACTCGACCCGCCGCTTGCCGACAACTACCGACCGCCCAGAGCGCCTTGCGCCCCTAGGCAAGCCCCGCGTCCTAGGCTCCGTACCGTCGCCACCCAAAATGGAAAGGACGTGGGCGTTATGACCGAAGCCGTTGTTGAAAACTATGAGACCACGACCAGAGGCGCCGCCTCGATGGCGGCCTATCGCGCCGTGCGCATCCTGCAGCTCTTGAGCGAAAACACCGGCGAAGACAAGGCATTGCTTTCCGATGAGTTAATCGAGCACCTCGCCCACCCCGATGACCCCACCCGCATGCCCATCTCGGCGGCGCGGCGCAGCATCTACACCTCGATATCCGCGCTTCGTCACGCCGGATACGAAATCGACTACAAACGCGGCGTGGGCTACAAACTTCTTACCCGCCCGCTCACCGATGAAGAGATCATCCGGCTCCACGGCATGGTCATGCGCAACCGCTCCACGCCTATCGCTATCCGCAAGAGCATGGCGCAGCATTTAGTTGCCATGGCGAGTGCCGACGTTCGCGACTACCTCGATACACCCGAACCCGCTCCAAGCGCAAGCAGCAAGGCTACCAAGGCAACACGCACGCCCATCAAGCGCATCGACACGTGCGAGCTCATCGAGCAGGCCATCGACCACGGAACGACCGTCAGCTTTGATATCTCGAGTACCCTCGCCCGTGGCGAAACCGAAGCGGTGCGGATGACGCTCCGACCCTTTGCCATCAGGCAGCGCGATGGCATCTCGTATCTGCTGGGAACGGTCTACGACGCCCGAGGCACCGACGATACGCTGCGCACCGTCGAGATCGCCCGTATGAGAAACGTCAGCACGCGCCTCCTTGACGGCAAGAAACTCTTTGCCGCCCTGGACGAGGATGATGACGCCGTCTCCGCCGCATAAGCATCTCCGTCACCCATTCGACTACCCGTACCGCCTATCCGGTTCTGTATTAAAAAACCCGCCAGGCTGTTGTAAAAATGGACATCGGCGTTACTATAGTTCCACTTGCACTTTGTCCCAGTGCAGTGTTTCCAGCCATTTTTATACTGGGGGTAATGATATGAAGGACATCACCATCAGCCGCAGGAGCCTTCTGGTCTCCGCCGGCCTGCTCGCGCTCGCCCCGCTCGCCGGATGCGGCGGCAACTCTGGTTCCGGCTCTGCTGCCGCCGGTTCCGACTACACCATCGGCGTTCTGCAGCTCACCGAGCACTCCGCACTCGATGCCGCCAACAACGGCTTTGTCAAGGCCATCAAGAAAAGCGGCCTTAAGGTCAAGATCGACCAGAAGAACGCCCAGAACGACCAGTCCACGTGTAAGTCCATCGCCGACAAGTTCGTGGGCGATGGCGTCGACCTGATCTACGCCATCGCCACGCCCGCCGCACAGGCTGCTGCCGGTGCCACGGCGGATATCCCCATCGTGGGCTGCGCCATCACCGACTACGCCGCCTCCGGCCTGGTCCAGGACAACGACAGGCCCGGCACCAACGTCACCGGTGCCTCCGACCTTACCCCGGTCGCCGAGCAACTCGAGATGATGCAGAAGGTCCTGCCCGACGTAAAGAAGGTCGGCCTGCTCTACTGCACCGCCGAGTCCAACTCCGACGTCCAAATCAAGGCCGCCAAGAAGGAACTCGACAAGCTTGGCCTGGAGTACACCGACTTCACCGTCTCGAGCTCCAACGAGATCCAGTCCGTCGTCGAGTCCGCCGTGGGCAAGGTCGACGCGCTCTACTCCCCCACCGACAACACCATCGCCGCGGGCGCTTCGCAGGTCGGTCAGATCTGCAAGGAGAACAAGCTCCCCTTCGTTACCGGCGAGGAGGGCATGTGCAAGGCCGGCGGCCTGTTCACCCTCTCCATCAACTACGAGGATCTGGGCTACGCCGCAGGCGAGATGGCCGTCAAGATCCTGAAGGGCGAAGCCAAGCCCGAGGACATGGCGATCAAGCACCTCTCGAGCAAGGACCTGGTCGTCGTCAAGAACGACGAGATGGCCGAGGCTCTGGGCATCGATCTTTCCGCTCTGGACGAGTAGCGCCATGCGCGGTAGCGCGTCTAGGGCACGCACTCGCGCCGTTGACGTGTTATTCAATATCTGAGCCACAGGGGCGAACGCCAAAGACCGGCGTTCGCCCTGCTTGTTTCGGATGAGTCAAAACATCCGGCCGCAGCTCTTTTATGCATTGTTACCGCTATCATGGTGACTCACGTGTCCACCCTATCCTAGGAGGTATGAAGCATGCTCATTGCATTGCAGGGCGCCGTTTCGCAGGGCGTCCTCTGGGGCATTATGGTGCTTGGCGTGTTTATCACGTTCCGCCTGCTCGACATTCCCGATATGACCTGCGACGGCAGCTTTGCCCTCGGCGGCTGCGTCTGCGCTGTGCTCATCGTCAACAATAACGTCGACCCGCTGCTCGCCGTGCTGGCCGGCATGTGCGCCGGCGCCATCGCAGGCGCGGTCACGGGCATTCTGACCACCGTCTTCGAGATTCCCGCGATCCTCGCCGGAATCCTCACCCAGATCAGCCTGTGGTCCGTCAACCTGCGCATCATGGGCAAATCCAACACGCCCATCCTTGCCAAGGGCACCATCTTCTCGTCTGTTAGCAACATGACGGGCCTGCCGCAGTCCACCGTTGCCATCATCTTGGGCATCCTGCTCGCCGTGGCCATCGTTGCCATCCTGTACTGGTTCTTTGGTACCGAGATCGGCTCGGCGCTTCGCGCCACCGGCAACAACGGGTACATGATCCGCGCCTTGGGCGTTAACACCAACTCCACCAAGATGATCGCTCTCGTGCTCTCCAACGCCCTCATCGGCCTTTCGGGTGCGCTTATCTGCCAGAGCCAAAAGTATGCCGACATTGGCATGGGCACAGGCGCCATCGTTATCGGCCTTGCCGCCATCGTCATCGGCGAGGTGCTCGGTCGCCTGCTACCCGGCGGACTCACGCAGTTTAGCGTCCGTCTTGCCTCCGCCGTCTTTGGCTCCGTGGTGTACTTCCTTATCCGCGCCATCGTGCTGCAGCTGGGCATGGACGCCAACGACATGAAGCTGCTCTCCGCCGTGATCGTGGCCGTGGCCCTGTGCGTGCCCGTGGTTTGGGAGCGCTATAAGCTCCGCAGCTCCTACACGAAGGGAGATGAGGCAGATGCTTAAGCTCTCACACGTCAAGAAGACCTTTAACAAGGGCACCGTCACCGAGAAGCGCGCGCTCACCGGCGTCGACCTCACCCTTAACGACGGCGACTTTGTAACCGTGATTGGCGGCAACGGCGCCGGCAAGTCCACGCTGCTCAACATGATCGCCGGCGTGTATCCGCTCGATTCGGGCGTTATCGAGCTCGACGGCACCGATATCTCGCGCCTGAGCGAGTCGCAGCGCGCCAAGTACCTGGGCCGTGTGTTCCAGGACCCCATGCGCGGCACCGCAGCCGACATGCAGATCGCCGAGAACCTGGCCCTCGCCAAGCGCCGCGGCCAGCATCGCGGTCTTTCGTGGGGCGTCACCAAGGCCGAGAAGGACGAGTACGTTGAGCTGCTCAAGCGTCTGGACCTTGGTCTGGATACGCGCCTCAACGCTAAGGTCGGCCTGCTCTCGGGTGGCCAGCGCCAGGCACTCACCCTGCTGATGGCCACGCTCACCAAGCCGCGCCTGCTGCTGCTCGACGAGCACACGGCGGCCCTCGACCCCAAGACGGCATCGAAGGTGCTCAACCTGACCGAGGAAATCGTCGACGAGAACCACCTGACCACACTCATGGTCACACACAACATGAACGACGCCATCCGTCTGGGCAACCGTCTGATCATGATGCACGAGGGCCACGTGATCTACGATGTGGCAGGCAACGAGAAAAAGTCGCTCACCGTCGCCGACCTGCTGCAGAAGTTCGAGGAGGTCTCGGGCGGCGAGCTCGCCAACGACCGCATGCTGCTAAGCTAACGACTTAGAAAACCACCACAAAGGGGACAGGCACCTTTGTGGTGGTTTTTGTTAAGGACTAAGGAGACTGCCATGAAAAGATTCGTCCCCTGCCTTGCGTTAACCGCCGCGCTGCTTGCCGGCGTGTTCACTGGCGCACCCAGCCTCGCCCTTGCGAGCGATCTGCCCCAGGCGATCAACGACTCCGTGACCGTCATGCACACCAACGATATCCACGGCAGCTACAACGCAAGCAAGGGCACCGGCACTGTGGGCTTTGACGGACTGGCAGTCCTCTATAGCGCCCAGGGCAACGCCCCCGATCTTCTGCTCGATGCGGGTGACACCTTCCATGGACAGTCCTTCGCCACCATGAGCGAGGGCAAAAGCGACGAGAAGCTCTATACCGCCAAGGACGTAAACGTTCTTTTGACCGACCCCAACAAGGGCTCCACCTACTATCAGAGCATCCTTGATGAGGTCCACAACAACAAGATCAAGCCGCTCTACGATGCCTTTAGCGCCGCATCGAGCGAGGTGCTCGGCACGAGCTCTACCAATTATTTCTACGGCGAGGACGCCGCAGGCACGCATGGTTGGGAAATGGTGCGCACCACCGATTTCCGTCCCAGCAAGAAGGGCGACACCACCAAGACCCAGACCATCGGACATGTGATCTGCGGCTCCTATCTTGACCTGACGGGCGCAGACCTTGCCATCGAGAACGCGGGCGGCATCCGCGGCGGCATCGCGGCGGGCGATGTGACCGCCGGCAACGTCATCGCTATCTCGCCCTACGGCAACACCGTGGAGACCTGGACCATGACCGGTGCGGACTTCCTGGCAGCGCTCGAGCACTCGCTGCAGATCAGTGACGAGTGCAATCACAGCTACGAGCTTCAGCAAGCCTACGTGGCGTCCGGCCACACCGAGCAGGAGGCGCAAGACATGTACAAGTGGCGCGACGACTCCGGCAGTGTCCTTTCCTTCGGCGGCATCAACGTGACAATCGATTGGACGCAGTCCGAAGGCAAGCGCATCGTGAGCGCCACACTCACCAAGGATGGCAGCACGCTCGACCCCGCCAAGACCTATACCGTCGCCACCAACAACTACATCATCACCAACACGACCGACTTCCCCACCTTCGCAAACGCCACCAAGCACACCGAGTGGGGTACCTGCGAGTCAGCACTAAGGGCGCTGATCGGGCAGAACAGCTGGGAGAGCAAGATGGCCTCGCTCGCGGGCACCATCAGCTTTGGCTCCGCCGCCGTGGACCCCACGCCCACACCGGCCCCGACGCCTGAGCCCTCGCCTCAGACGGATACGACGACCACGAAGGTCATCACCAAGAAGACGACCGGTAAGCTCGCCGCAACGGGAGACCGCACGCTGGCTATGGTCGGCGCATGCCTCATCGGCGGCATCGTCATCATCATTCTCGGCATTATCTGGAAGCGTCGACGCTAAGCTACACCGCCGGGCCTTGCAGGCCCGCCGTGCAAACCTTATATCGAGCACAGAAGCCCGTCAGAATTTGATCGGACGGGCTTCTTGGTGGGTATCATGGTTGGACGATCATGAGGAGGTTTCCCTACATGGAATTGTTTGAGCCAATTCTTCATTTCTTTGCACAACGATGGGTCCGCAACATCATCTGGGCCGGCATCTTGGCCATCGGCACCGCCGTTGCCGCCAAAGTCGCGTCCAAGACCCTGCACCACCTGCTTAACCGCGACGATAACCCACTCCCTTCATCGAGCATCTTCATCAACATCGCGCGCGCCGTCATCTGGATGATCGGCGGCAGCTTTATCCTCGACAACTGTTTTGGCATCAACGCAAACGCACTCGTCGCCGCTCTTGGCGTCGGCGGCATCGCCATCTCGCTCGGCTTTCAGGACACTCTCTCAAACCTTATCGGCGGCATGCAAGTGACGTTTATGGGCATCATCAAACCCGGCGACAATATCGAGGTCGGCGGCGTATCCGGCGTGGTCCAAGACATCACCTGGCGCCACACGACCATCGAAGATGCCTGTGGACAGACCATCATTGTGCCCAACTCCAACATCTCCAAGAACACACTCGTGCATCTGATGCCCTTTGGACGCGTGACCGTGCCCGTCGCCGTAAAGGACACGTCTAAATGGGCTTCCCTTGACGCGCTGGCAGACGAGCTCACGAGCGCAACCAAAACGGCCGTCTCGCCCATCTCGGGCTTTGACAAGGAGCCCTACGTACTCTTTAGCGAGATCGGCGACTTTGGCATCAAAGGAAAGATCATCTTTATCGTCAGCGACGACAGCACCACTTTCACCGCTGCCGACGCCTGCATCCGCGCCATCGCCCCCATCATTGCCTAAACCACCACAAAGGGGACAGGCACCTTTGTGGTGGTTTTCATTCGTGGTACCATGGTATATATAGTTGTTTAAACGACTAAGGGAGCAGACACCATGGAAGAGGCCTATCGTCAAGCACGCAAGCGCGGCGAGCAGGGACGCCGTCGCGCCATCAGCCAAAGCGAGCACCCGTACCTTACGGACCTCGATAGCCTGGTTGCTCAGCTCCCCTTAGGTCAGCGAGAGAACGTCGGCCTGCGGGATATTCCGCTCGAAATGGTCGTCGGTACGGTTACCAAGGGCCGCCAGTCCGCCTTTTCGTGCAACTTTATGCCCCTGCTGCCGTTTAGCACCGAGTTCGCCCGCAAGTGGTCCAACCTCTACGACATCCAGGTGACCGAGGGCTATCGCGATCCCGTCATCGTAACCGAGTTCATGCATCGGTTTTACGTCCAAGAGGGCAACAAGCGCGTCAGTGTCCTCAAATTCCTGGACGCCCCAACGGTTTCCGCCAAGGTCACCCGTCTCTACCCCGGCAAATGGGATTCCGTCGAAAGCCGCCTGTACGGTGAGTTCTGTGCGTTTTGGCACGTCTGTCCCCTATACGAGATCGAGTTCTCGCGCGAGGGAAGCTATGAGACGCTCGCCAAGATGCTCGGTCAGAACCTCATCGAAAAATGGCCACAGAAAAAGATCGACTACCTGCGCCACACCTTCCTGCTCTTTAAGCGCGCCTACCTTCGCGCAGGTGGCGACCATCTGGACATTGCGCCCGCCGACGCCATGCTCGTCTACCTCAATGTGTACAACCAGGACCGCCTGCTGGATACGCCGACGGATATCGTCGTTAACCGCCTGTGCAAGATTTGGCGCGAGCTGGTCATTGCCGGCAAAAGTGACGAGGACAAGGTCGATCTTGTCGAAGCCCCTCAACCCAACGAGGAAGAGTCGCCCGCCAAGTCCACCTCCGGCGTGCTCAACTTCTTTATGGGCAAGACCGTCTACTCGGCGACCAATCCCCTGCGCATCGCCTTTATCCACGAATTCCCCTGTGCGACATCGAGCTGGGACAGCCTGCACGATCAAGGGCGCCAATATCTTGACGAGCACTTTGGCGGCATCGTGCGCACCGAGGCGTTCGAAAACTGCCACGATCCGGACGTGTTCTACGCCGCCGTGGAAACGGCTGTCAAACATGGAGCAAACGTCATCTTCTCGACCTCGCACCGCCTGATGGAATACACGCTCAGGGCTGCCGTCGAGTATCCTCAGGTGCGATTCCTCAACTGCTCTATCGGCCTTCCCCACCAAAGCGTCCGTTCGTACTTTGGCAAGATGTATGAGGCCAAATTTCTCTTGGGCGCCCTTGCCGCCAGCATGGCGGACAACCACCGCATCGGTTACCACGCGTCGGTCTTCGCCTCGGGCGCGCTCAGCGAGATCAACGCCTTTGCGATTGGCGCTTCGCTGCTCGACCCCCGTGCGCAAATTATCCTGACCTGGGGCGATGTGCCCGCCGGAGGCCTTGCCGAGGCCATGTGCCGCGAAGGTGTGAGCGTCATGACCGGCGCCGACATGTCAAAGTCACTCGAAGACCCCACGGCATACGGACTCCACCGTCTGGTCGATGGCAAGGCTGTCGGCATTGCCATGCCGGTATGGAACTGGGGCCGATACTACGAGCTTATCGTGCGAAGCCTGCTGCATGGCACCTGGGATGAGACCAGTGACGACAGCCAGGTTCGCGCCGTCAACTACTGGTACGGCATGAGCTCAGGTGTTATCGACATCCGTTATGCTCCTGGCCTACCCTACCAGACGCGCAAGCTTGTTCAGCTACTCCGCAATGGCATCGTCGAGGGCTCCATCAATCCATTTGGCGGCGAGCTCCATAGCCAAGACGGCGTGGTACAGATTGAGGGCTTTCCCCCACTGCCGAGCACGCAGATTGTCGAGATGAATTGGCTGGCGGACAACGTGGTGGGCACCATTCCGCAGCTCGACGATGAGCCGGGGGTTACCGCCCTATGAAGATCCTTGCCATAGCAGATACCGAAGAACGATGCCTTTGGGAGTGCTTTCGCAAGGAGCGCTTTGAGGGTGTCGACCTGATTCTGTCTGCCGGCGACCTGGACCCGGACTATCTTGAGTTTTTGGTCACGGTCATCAACAAACCGCTCATCTACGTCCGCGGCAACCACGATGACCGCTACGCACGTCATGCACCGGGCGGCTGCATCTGTGTCGAAGACACCGTGTACGTGTATCGCGGCGTACGTATTGCGGGTCTTGGCGGCTCCATGCGCTATCGAGACGGTGCCAACATGTACACTGAGCGCGAGATGGCCAAGCGCATGCGCAAGCTGTCCCGCAAAGTGAGGATGGTCGGCGGCTGCGACATCTTGCTCACCCATGCGCCCGCCGCCGGCGTGGGCGATCTGGATGATCTACCGCATCGAGGATTCGAATGCTTTAACACGGCACTCGAATCCTGGAATCCCGACTACATGGTGCACGGGCATGTGCACCAAAGCTACGGTTGCGATTTTCAGCGCGAGCGTCAGCACGCATGCGGGGCAACGATCATCAACGCCTGCGGCTATACGCAGTTTGAACTCGACGAGACGCGCTACCCCATCCGTGGCTGGCAAGCAGCCTGGCTCAATTCGCAAACCATGCGCCGCGAGCTCAAGCGCCACGAGGCTATCGAGTCCTCGACCGCCAGAACCCCCTGGTAACCACCACAAAGGGGACAGGCACCTTTGTGGTGGTTCCGGACTCTCGACGCTACAGGGCAGCGATGACCTTATCGCCCATCTGAGCGGTGCGGAGGATCTTATCAGCAGGGGTGTTGGCGTCGGCGATGTCGCGGGTACGCCAACCTTCGTCGAGCACATGGGGCACAGCATTTTCGACTAAGACGGCCTGCTCGCCCATGTCGAGCGCGTACGTGAGCAGCATTGCCGCCGACAGGATCTGTGCGAGCGTATTGGCAATACCGAACCCTGCGATATCGGGCGCGCTGCCAGCGCTCGGCTCGAACAGCGAAACGCCGTCGCCCAGCGAAGCAGAGGCGAGCATGCCGAGCGAGCCCGTAATCTGTGCAGCATCGTCGGAGAGAATGTCGCCGAACATGTTCTCCGTAACTACGACGTCAAAGTCGCCCGGTCGGTTGATGAGCTGCATAGCGGCGTTATCGACGAACAGGTCTTCGAGCTGCACATCGGGGCACTCTTCATCATGCACGCGATGCACGACCTCGCGCCACATGCGGCTCGTCTCCAGCACGTTGCGCTTATCCACACTCGTCACGTCACCGCGACGCTTGCGGGCCGCTTCGAACGCTTGACGGGCAATGCGCTCCACCTCGAACTCGCGGTACTCCATCACATCGACCGCACGCTGGCCCGCAGCGCCATTAGCGCCCGCGCCGTCCTCGTCGTAGAAACGATCGTGCTTGCCAAAGTAAATGCCGCCGGTAAGCTCGCGGCGTGGGGCAGCCGGATCGGTCGAATCCCACTTAGGGCCACCGACTGATGCTAGCCTCATCCTCGGTCATATGGAGCTTGTCGCGCAGATGGCTGGGGCTTACCCCAGGCCGGTATGGATACGGGGCCTCTGAGCCGTCTTGAGGGCTTCTGCGGCCACTTCGATATCCTAGTCGACCGCACGGGTGAGACTCCATACCGTGCACCGGCCGCCCGCGATCTTGCCAATCTCCTGCACCGAGCGAAAATCGCCGGGGCTCGAGATGGGAAAGCCCGCCTCGATCACATCCCCGTTCATGCGCACCAGCTGACGTGCGATGACGATATTTCCCTCAGTATTCATGCTGACGCCGGGAGGCTGCTCCCCGTCGCGCAGCGTAGTGTCAAAGATTGCGATTTTGCGACTCATGATTTCCACCTGATAGGCCTGAGATACAGATGGCTTTCAGGAGAGATGGAGTGCCCCAAGATAGAAAAATACCCGTGTCGCTCATCACGCCCAAAAGCAGCGGACGATAGCGCACCCGGGTACAACTCATCGTTATAGCGAGATTGCAACCCTAGCGCGCTATCCCATCTAGTAGCGCTAGGCCTAGGAGCTGCTGCGTGTTATAGAACATGTCTGGCTCCTTTCAGCCTCGGGTATTCACTACATCGCGCTAAAGTGCAACTCAGTCGAAACGACGCGCAATGGGGATTTTGGAGCAACCGAGGCAAAACCACCACGAAGGTGCCTGTCCCCTTTGTGGTGGTTTTGCCCCGAGATAGCAAAGAACCCGGTCCTGCACGAGGCAGAACTGGGTTCCTTTAGCAATGCTTGCTTTGCTGAGGCAGTAACTAGCAGTTACTCAGCCAGGAAGTCACGCTGAACAGCGGGATCGACCTTGACGCCAGGGCCCATGGTGGAAGACACGGAGATGGACTTGACGTACTTGCCCTTAGCAGAAGAGGGCTTGACGCGCAGGATCTCGGTGTACAGGGCAGCGTAGTTCTCGACGAGCTGCTGCTCAGAGAAGGACTTCTTGCCCAGGGGCACGTGGCAGATGCCGTAGCGGTCGGCGCGGTACTCAACGCGGCCAGCCTTGAGCTCGGAGACCATCTTGGCGACGTCCATGGTCACGGTGCCGAGTTTGGGGTTCGGCATGAGGCCACGGGGACCAAGGATCTTACCGATGCGGCCAACCTTGGCCATCATGTTCGGCGTAGCAATAGCGGCGTCGAAGTTGATCTCGCCCTTCTGGATCTGGGCGACGAGCTCGTCGGAACCGATGATGTCGGCGCCGGCAGCCTCGGCCTCGCGGGCCTTCTCGCCCTCGGCGAAGACGGCAACACGAACGGTCTTGCCGGTGCCGTGGGGCAGGGAGATGGAACCACGGATGTTCTGGTCAGCCTTACGAGTATCGATGCCCAGACGGAAGTGGGCCTCGATGGTCTCGTCGAACTTGGCGGTGTCGAGCTCCTTGATGAGCTTGGCAGCCTGAAGGGGGGTGTAGAGCGCGGCGCGGTCGATCTTCTCGGCAGCGGCGTTATAGCTCTTACCATGCTTAGCCATGTGCATTACCTCCTGTGGTTAAACGGGCGTGAGCCCTCCCACATCGTATCGTGTGCCCTATTGCACACATATAACGGGCGCCCCGGTCGGAACACCCGTCATTACCTAAAGAAATCGCTACTCAGCGATGGTGACGCCCATGGAGCGGGCGGTACCGGCGATGATCTTCTTGGCGGCGTCAATGTCGTTGGCATTGAGGTCCGGCATCTTGATCTCGGCGATCTTGGTGAGCTGCTCTTGGGAGAGCTGACCAACCTTGTCGGCCTGGGGCTTAGCGGAACCAGACTTGAGGTTCAGCTCCTTCTTGATGAGGTGAGCCGCCGGCGGGGTCTTGGTGATGAAGGAGAAGGACTTATCCTCGTAGACAGAGATCTCAACGGGGATGATGTCGCCCTTCTTGTCCTGCGTCTCGGCGTTAAAGGCCTGGCAGAACTGCATGATGTTCACGCCAGCAGCGCCCAGGGCAGGACCGACGGGAGGAGCGGGGTTAGCGGCACCAGCAGGAATCTGGAGCTTAATGACGTTGGCAACCTTCTTCTCAGCCATGGTCATTCCTTTCGAATCACGAGTGTGAAGTACTTGCTATATCGTAAGCACGCACGTGTTAGAAGCACTCCTGAGATGAGCAGTCACAGAAGAAGCACGCTCGCGCGAACGGACGAAAACTTAAGCGATGACAGCGACCTGGTTAAAGTCGAGCTCGACCGGCGTCTCGCGGCCAAAGATCATCAGCGTGACCTTGAGCTTGCCAGCCTCGGTGTTAACCTCGGAGACTTTTCCATCAAAGTCGGTAAGCGGGCCATCGGTGACGCGGACGGACGTGCCGACCTCAATATCAACCGAGGTACGCTTGGGCGAATCACCCTTACCGGGACGACGAGTCATCTTATTGTACTCGTCGCGGGAAAGCGGAGCGGGCTTGCCGTTGCCGCCCAGGAAACCGGTGACGCCGGGCGTGTTGCGAACGCACGTCCATGCATCGTCATCCATCTCCATGCGGACCAGAACATAACCCGGGAAAATCTTGGAATCCTTGGTCTCGCGCTTGCCACCCTCTTTAATCTCAGTGACGCGCTCCATAGGAATCTCGATATCAAAGATACGGTCCTGCATGCCCATAGTCTCGATACGATGCTCGAGATCAGACTTAACGCGGTTCTCGTATCCAGAGTAAGTGTGAACGACGTACCAACGCTTAGACATGGTTTAGCCCCTCAATCCAGAAAACAGAGCAAGAGCCTCGCCAAAGCCAGCATCGAGCAGAGCGATGACGACGCCGACGACGATCAGAGAAGCGCAAACGACGACCGAGTAGTTCACGAGCTCCTTCTTATCGGGCCACGTGACGCGCTTCATCTCGGACTTGACCGAAGCGAAATACTTCTTGGTGCGGGCGAAGAAGCCAGGCTTCTCGTTCTTCTTGGACTTCGCAGCCTTCTCGTTCTTCTTGGCAACGGCCTTCTTGGCCTCAACCTTGGAGTTGGCGGCAGCGTTGTTGGCGAGTGCCGGCTGCTGAGCCTTCTTCTTGTTCTTCTTGTTGGCCATTTGGGTTACCTCCGCGCAATGCGCTTATACATGAGTAAACCGTAAGCCCCCAATGGGAGCTTACGGAATAATGACTGGCACGCCAGGAAGGACTCGAACCCTCAACACTCGGTTTTGGAGACCGATGCTCTACCAATTGAACTACTGGCGTATGTGACTAGAGACTAGCGGGTCTCTTTGTGCAGCGTGTGGTGACGGCACCAGGGGCAATACTTCTTGATCTCCATACGATCAGGCATGTTCGCCTTGTTCTTGGTGGTCGTATAGTTGCGGCGCTTGCACTCAGTGCACGCAAGAGTAACTAGAGTACGCATGTATCCTGAACCTTTCATTTCCGCCCCGTACGGGCACGAGTTGGTACTTTATCAGCTCTACGTAAGGGCTGTCAACGAAAACCTCGAGTCAATTGGTTCTCGGTGGATCCATTCATATTTGGAACACATCAATGAAGCCAGCGAGAGCTAATCGACGGTGTACCCAGGACCATTATCGATCCTCTCGACACCAGCAACGACTCAATGTCCATTGCAGAAAAGAACCCGGCACCCATATAAGTGCCGGGTTCTCTAAGTCAGCTATATCAGAGAGCTAATTTACTCAATGATCGTGGAGACGATGCCCGAACCAACGGTGTGGCCACCCTCGCGGATAGCGAAGCGCAGGCCCTCCTCCATGGCGATCGGGTGGATGAGGTCGCCCTCGATGGTGATGTGGTCACCAGGCATAGCCATCTCGGTGCCCTCGGGAAGCTTGACCGTACCGGTAACGTCGGTGGTACGGAAGTAGAACTGAGGACGATAACCATCGAAGAACGGGGTGTGACGGCCGCCCTCCTCCTTGGTCAGAACGTAGATCTCGCCGGTGAACTTGGTGTGCGGGGTAACCGAACCGGGCTTGCAGAGAACCTGGCCGCGCTCGATGTCCTCGCGCTTGATGCCGCGGAGCAGCAGACCGACGTTGTCGCCAGCCTCGCAGAAGTCCATGGACTTACGGAACATCTCGATACCGGTAACGACGGTGTTCTGGGTGTCCTTGATGCCGACGATCTCGACGGGCTCGTTGAGCTTGAGCTCGCCGCGCTCGACACGGCCGGTAGCAACGGTACCACGGCCGGAGATGGTCATAACGTCCTCAACGGCCATCAGGAAGGGGAGGTCGTTGTTACGAGCAGGCGTCGGGATGTACTCGTCGACGGCGTTCATGAGCTCGCGGATAGCGTCCATCCACTTGGCGTCGCCCTCGAGAGCGCCCAGAGCGGAACCACGGATGACGGGGATGTCGTCGCCGGGGAAATCGTACTCGGAGAGGAGCTCACGGGTCTCCATCTCGACGAGGTCGATGAGCTCGTCATCGTCAACCATGTCGCACTTGTTCAGGAAAACGACGATGTAAGGAACGCCGACCTGACGGGCGAGCAGGATGTGCTCGCGGGTCTGAGCCATGGGGCCGTCGGTAGCGGCGATGACCAGGATAGCGCCGTCCATCTGAGCAGCACCGGAGATCATGTTCTTGACGTAGTCAGCGTGGCCCGGGCAGTCAACGTGAGCGTAGTGACGGGCAGCAGTCTCGTACTCGACGTGGGAGACGGAGATCGTAATGCCGCGCTCGCGCTCCTCGGGAGCCTTGTCGATATTCTCGAACGCAGTGAAGTCAGCCTTGCAGCCCTCGGTCTCGGAGAGAACCTTGGTGATGGCAGCGGTCAGCGTGGTCTTGCCGTGGTCGACGTGACCAATGGTGCCGATGTTAACATGCGGCTTAGTGCGCTCAAACTTCTCTTTGGCCATAAAGCCCTCCTCTTAACAGGTCGTCCCCGGACGGGACTTTGCCTTTATACCATAGTGGCCTCTCAACATACTATTGAGAAGCCACCGTGTTACCTATGGTAGCGGTGACTGGATTCGAACCAGTGACGCCACGGGTATGAACCGTGTGCTCTAACCAACTGAGCTACACCGCCGGATGGAGCCTGCAACCAGACTTGAACTGGTGACCTCTTCGTTACCAACGAAGTGCTCTACCGACTGAGCTATACAGGCACTTGACGGGTGGGAGCTATAGGATTCGAACCTATGTAGGCAGAGCCAACGGGTTTACAGCCCGTCCCCATTAACCACTCGGGCAAACTCCCAATCGTTCAAGTATCCGCAGGTTCTTCGGTCTTTTGGACCGCCGCCCCCGCGAACGAAGAAGATAATACGATGCCACCTTGGGGGCTGTCAACGAAAACCTCTAGATACACGGTGCCGGGCGTATCTATATACCTGTGACCTGCGATTTTGTTGGGTTTAGATATGAAGGACGGTGAATTTCGCTACGCTGGTGACATTTCCCGAGGCAACACTTTGGTGTAGTGGAGTACACCTTCAGGATCGAACTTCGATACCGGCTTATTTACACCTATATATAGGTCGTGATCGCGCTTCTCTGGCTTGACCGAGCGTGGATGACTGGAGCCGGTCCGGCCTTTGTCTCGATCTGTAACATCTAGAGAACATTTTCTCCCCTATCTGTTACAGATTGAGATATTACGCAGAGACCCCAGCTCACGTCTCATTCTGTAACAGTTAGAAACGATTAAACCGTCTTGGTGTTACAGATTGAGACTAATTGGGGGACGAGACGGACGCTTTGCCCGATACTTATCAACAAAAAAGAAACGGGCCCTGTCCCACAAGGAACAGAGCCCGAAACTCTCATGGAGCCAGTGACAGGAATCGAACCTGCAACCCACTGATTACAAATCAGTTGCGCTACCGTTGCGCCACACTGGCACACTTGGCGCTTTCGCGCGAAGCCTGTTAAGAATAATGGAATTGCGGACGGGGCGCAACAGGCCGCACGGCGATATACAAATATGCAAAATCCAGCAACAGCGCATACCAGGCCCGTTCATTTCTGTCAGTGCGCCCTCAATCTTAAAACCATTCGTCAGAACGAATAGTTTTAATTACAATTGGCTATATAAAACTATTCGTTTTGGCGAAGGGTTTCGCGATGTTGACTACAAAGGAAGCAGCCGAGCTGCTCGGCATCACCCCGCGCAGGGTGCAGGAGCTCATTAAGAACGGCGCGCTGACCGCCCGCAAGGCTTCTGGCGTGTGGCTTATCGACAAAGACAGCGTAGACACGCGACTCCGCTCCGCAACCAAAAGAGGGGGACGGCCTCGTCGCGGACATGGGAAAAGCGAAATCGCATTTACCCTCATGAACCGCACGCACGAAGTAGCCCAGCTGGTCTACAGCAGATCACGGAAAGACTTCACCCACATCGGCGCCGACGTCGATCGTGCCCACGCCCCTATTGGAGTTTTTGCTCCCAGCAAACCTGTATCGCTCGACTCCTTCCGCATCTGGTGGCGCGGCCGCGGTATCCCGCTCGCACGCATTGGGCTAACCTCCCTGCTTGCAGAAGCCGCAGTCGATGTTCCCGATGAACTCGTACAGCGAAATCTCGGCCTCTCCCTATCCGACCAGTATTGGATTAGACCCCAAGATTCCGGTCTCGCCTGGGAGGATATCAACTTCTTCAATAACGCCTTTGATGACGTCTCGCTGTCCATTGCGCCCTTTGCCCCAGAGGGAAAAGCGGCTGCCGCAAAGCCCGATAACACCTCGGACGGCAATCTTCAAAAGTACTGGACGTGCGAGGACGGGCGTCGAATTCTGCATAAGGCAGGAGCGCACCTGAACCAAGAACCTTATAACGAGCTGGTGGCGACCGCGCTCCACCGGCGCATCCTAAACGCCTGCGATTATGTACCCTATTCGCTCGAAGGCGCGGGTACTTCTGCCTTGAGCACATGCAATGTCTTCTTAACTGACGAAGAAGAATATGTCCCTGCGTTCTATGTAAACCAGCATGCAAATGCAGACGAGCGACTAACCGATTACGAACGGTATGTAGCAAACTGCGAGGAGCTCGGGGTGACAGGCGTTAAGGATGCCCTTGACCGCATGATCGTGTGCGACAACATCATCGCCAACTACGATCGTCATTGGCGCAACTTCGGCCTCGTGCGAAACGTCAACTCACTAGTCTGCAGGCCAGCCCCCATCTTCGATTCGGGCTCATCGCTCTGGTGCAACATTTCTCTTGAGGAGCTTAGGGCGGGAGAGCACAGTTTTACCAGCGCGCAGTTTCATTCAAGCCCCGCCAAACAAATGCTGCTCGTCGAGGACATGGGCTGGTTCGATGGAGACAAACTCAAAGGCTTTGTCGACGAGGCAATCGAGATTCTGTCTAAAAACGATGCCCTAGCAGCGAGACTGCCTTATCTAAAAGAGGCGCTAACGTGGCGCCTCGAAAGAATGATCGACATCGCTGAATGGAGTTAGCAAGGCAGCATTGCCCCGCCAGCTCCCCTACCGTCCGCGCAACGCCTTGAGCTTGGCCAGGGCCTCGGGGCTCAGGCGGCTGCCCAGGGTCATCTTGATTTGCGGAGCTTCCTCTGCCTCGTGAACATCGTTATCGATCTGTTTGATCTCGTCCACCAGCATGCGGCTCGAGATGCGCGTAACGCCCTTGCCCATGACGACGGCCTGGATCGTGCCGTCGCTCGACACCACGGAGCACGCGCGGCCTTCCTCGCGCGCCTCGATGCAGAGCTTCTGCACCACGGTATCGGCAGAGACGCCCGTCGGCGAGAACTCGATACGCACGCCGCGGGCAGGCAGGTTGGGGCGCTCGCTGGAGATATTGCCCGCGCCGTCAAAGACGACCACAGCCTCGTAGCGGCCCTGGGCAAACGCGGCAACGTCGTTGATGAGCGCCGTGCGCGCCATATCGTGGACGTCGCTGGAATACGGATCATCGGAATGGTCGTAGACGAGCTTTTCGTAGCGCGGCGTGCAGTGAATCACGTTGTAGCCGTCGACCACCAGCAGCTCGGGCTTATTGGAGTGCACCGTCGAGACCGGATCGGCGATGGCCTGCGCAAACGCATTGCCGCCCACGCCATAGGTCGCGGCTGAAACAATCGGCTTGGCCGAGCCTTCGCCAAAGCGCTTGGCCTTGGACTTGGCGCGGTTCTTCTTGGACATGCGCTACTCCTCCCCCATGAGCTCACCGGCGTTGCGGCGCAGCCACTCAAAGCACAGCGCGGTGGTCGCCTGGGCCACATTGAGGCTCTCGGTCATACCGCGCTGGGGGAGCTTGGTCAAAAAGTCGCACTTCTCGAGCACCAGGCGCGAGATGCCGTCACCCTCCGAACCCATGACAAGTGCCACGCGGCCCTCGAAGGGAGCGTCCCAGCAGCTGCCCTCGGCGTGCTCGGAGGCACCGCCCACCCAAAAGCTGGCGGCCTTGAGGTCGTCGAGTGCGCGAGCGATATTGGGAACCTGCGCAATGGGCAGATGCATGACGGCGCCGGCAGAGGTCTTGTAGCTGCCCACCGTTACGCCTGCTGCTCGTTTGTTGGCGATGATGACACCGGCCGCTCCCACAACCTCGGCGGAGCGCACGATGGCACCAAAGTTGCCGTCATCGGTCACATGGTCGAGCACGACAACGAGCGCAGGACCCTCGCCCGCGCGGTCGAGAATGTCGGCAACGTCGGCGTAGGGAAAGTTGCCCACCTCGAGCGCAATGCCCTGGTGAGCGCCGTGGCTCGACAGCGCATCGAGCTGTGCGCGCGACACGTACTTAATGCGGACGCCCGCGGCGTTGAGGTCATCGACCAGACGCGATAGGGCGGCATCGCGCTCCCCACCCTCGGCAATCAGCGCACACTTGACGGGAAAACCGGTGCGCAGAGCCTCGGCGGCAGCACGGCGGCCCTCGATGAACTCACCCTTGGGAGCCTGGACAGCATCGCGGCCACGCTCGCGCTGCGGACGCGCAGTCTGGGCTTGGGAGCGCTCGCGCTGACCCTTGGACGCGGCAGTGCGGTCATTGCGGCGAATCGGACGCGAGCCAGAAGCAGCCTGCTTGCCGCCACGAGACGCACGCTTGCGATTGTCGGCCATAAAACGGCCTCCTTAAATAGATAACGAACAAGAATCGACCGTCCGAGCCACGGCACCTTGCCTTTCAATCGTCGGGCATGACCACCAGGTCTATGCCCTCCTCTTTCAAGGCAATCTGCCGCACCTCGAGCGGTCGACAAATACTAGAGACTCTTAATACGAGTGCCCGCGGCAGTATCCTCGATCGTCAGCCCGAGGTCCTTGAGCTGGTCACGGATGGCGTCGGCCAGATCCCAGTTCTTGTCGGCGCGGGCCTCGGCGCGGGCCTCGAGAATCTTGGCAGCGGCCTCGTCCACGTCGTCGCCCGTGTAGGCGACCAAGCCGGCGGCAACGCCTAGCAGACCCAGCGGCAGCTCGACCTTGGGCTCGGGGAGCTCAACGCCAAACGTATCGAGCAGCTCGACCAGCGTATCGGCGGCGGCCAGGGCAGCGGTCTTGTCGGCAGCGTCGCCCGCTTGCTCCAGGTACTGGTTGCACTCGGTCACAAAGCCAAAGACGGCACCCATGGCGCCGGCGGTGTTAAAGTCGTCGTCCATGCACTCCTTAAAGGTGGCGCGGGTCTCGGCGGCCTTGGCGGCAAACGCCTCGGATGCTGCCTCATCGGCATCGGCCGTCGCATGGTTCGCGGCCCAGCGCAGGTTCTCGACCGTACCGGCGATACGCGTGAGCGAGTTTTCGGCACCCTCCAGGCGCTCCCAAGAAAAGTCGAGCGGCGAGCGATAGCTCGTCTGCAACATCAGCAGGCGCAGAGCGGCAGCGGAGTGCTGCTCGAGGACCTCGGCCAGCGTAAAGAAGTTGCCGAGCGACTTGGACATCTTCTCGCCGTCTACCAGCAGCATGCCTGTGTGCATCCAGGTGTTGGAGAAGCCCTGGTGCCAGGCGCAGGTGGCCTGGGCGCACTCGTTCTCGTGATGCGGGAAGGCAAGGTCGGAGCCGCCGCCGTGGATGTCGATCGGAGTGCCCAGGTAGCGATGCACCATGGCGGCGCACTCGGTGTGCCAACCAGGACGGCCCTCGCCCCAAGGGCTCGGCCAGCTGGGCTCGCCGGGCTTGGCGGCCTTCCACAGGGCAAAGTCGAGCGGGTCGTTCTTGTCCTCGTTCTCCTCGATGCGCGCGCCAACCATAAGGTCATCGATGTTGCGGCCCGAGACCTGACCGTAGCTGGGATCGCTGCGCACGGCAAAGTACACATCGCCGTTATCGGCTGCGTAGGCATGGCCCTGCTCGATGAGCGTCTTGATCATGGCGATCATGGGGCCGATCTCCTTGGTGGCGCGGGGGCGCACATCGGGATCGAGCACGTTGGCGGCACGCATGACGCCGATGAACTTGTCGGAGAACTCCGTCGCGACCTCGACAGCCGTACGGCCCTGCTCGTTGGCGCGCTTGATGATTTTGTCGTCGACATCGGTGAGGTTCTGGGCGAACGTGACCTCGTAGCCGCTCGCGATGAGCCAGCGACGAATCACGTCAAAGCTGATGAACGTGCGGGCATTGCCGATGTGGATGTTGTCGTAGACCGTGGGGCCGCACACATACATGCGGACCTTGCCGGACTCGATGGGCTTGAACTCTTCCTTTTTATGGGTAGCGCTGTTGTAGATACGCATTCGTTACTCCTTAACGGTTTTCTGTAGCAGGCAGACGGCCCAGGCGCCGATTCCCTCGCCTTGGCCTTCCCAACCGAGCTTTTCGGTCGTAGTGGCGGCGACGCCCACGTTTTCGACGTCAACGCCCAGGGCATGGGCAAGGTTGGCGCGCATGGCATCGCGGTGCGGGGTGATCTTAGGTTGTTGACAGGCAATGGTGCAATCGGCATCGACAAACTCAAAGCCCAGCTCGCGCGCATAGTCCATCACGCGAGCGAGCAGCACCATCGAATCGGCACCCTCGTAGGCGGGATCGGTGTCGGGGAATAGCTTGCCGATGTCTCCCCCGCGGCAGGCTCCCAGAATGGCGTCTGCCAGCGCGTGTGCAAGCACATCGGCATCCGAGTGGCCCAGCAGGCCGCGCTCGTAGGGGATGTCGACCCCGCCGATGATACATCGACGCCCCTCCACCAAACGGTGGACGTCGTAGCCGTGGCCAATGCGCAGGTTACTGAACATGGGGAAGGTCCTCTCCCTCGGCCATGCGGCCAAGCAGAATCGCGGTTACGGGACGCAGGTCCTCGGGCACCGTCACCTTAAGGTTATCGCGCGGGCTCTGGACACAGCGGACGCGCCCGCCCATGCGCTCGACCAGCGAAGAATCGTCGGTCCCGATAAAGCCCTCGGCGATAGCTGCGGTGTGGGCGCGCTTCATGGCGTCGACGCTAAAGATCTGCGGTGTCTGCGCGGCCCAGTAGAGCTCACGCGGCGGCGTCTCGACGATATTGTCGCCGTCGACGATCTTGAGCGTGTCGATCGCGGGCTGACCGCATACGACACCGTCGAGCGAGCGGTCGCCCACAAGCACGTCGATCGCATGATCGATGGCCTCGGTCGTGATGAGCGGACGGGCGCCGTCGTGGATGGCGACATATTCGAAACCCGCCGGAACCGCATGCACGCCGGCACGGGTGGAATCCTGACGGGTATCGCCGGCATCGGCGAAGCTGATGGGCGTGTCATAGTCAAACGGATCGATGGCCAGGCGGCGCATCTCGGCGCGGCGCTCGGCAGGGCACACCACCACGATGTGGCCGACCTTGTCGCTACGATCGAACGCGCGGATGGACCAGCTCATGAGCGGACGGCCCGCCACGTTAACGAGCTGCTTGCCGCCTGGATTTCCAAAGCGCTGGCCGCTGCCGCCGGCAACGACCACGGCGCATACGGGCGCCATTATGCGTTCCCCTGTTTGGTGCCCTTCATGCGGTACAGCGAGTCCGCAAGAATGGCAGGGTTGTTGACGCCAAAGTCGCCCAGGCGCTCCGGGTCCTCGCTGATGTCGTCCATGAGCTCCTGCAGCGAGCCATACTCGTCGACGATCTTCTCTGCCACGCCGTCGCGCACGACGGACACGCGCGAAAGCGTGCGCAGGCCCAGCGGCGTCATGACGGAATCCTCGTCCAGGTCGTCATAGCCCAGAACTGCCGCCACGTGCTGCGGGTCGGACAGGTCCTTAGGCGTCATGCGGCTCAGCTCGGCGCGGATCTTCTCGGCGTTGGCCTCAGAGGAATCGCTTGCGTAGTCGCGGATCATCAAGTCGTATTCGGTATCCATGCTGGAGCCCGCGAGCTGCTCGAGCTGCATCTGCACGAGCTTGCCCTGGTTGCCCAGCTTGACGATGCAATCCTTAAGCTCGGTCTTTGCCTGCTGCATGATCTCGAAGCTCGAGAAGATGCCGGTGATGTCGGCGAGCGTGACGTAGTCGTCGAGCTCAAGGGCCGTCAGGCGCAGCAAGGAGCGGTCGAGCGACTGACGGGTGGTCTGAAGCGTGGCGACGAGCTGGTTGACCGAGCTCATGATGGTGGTGACGGGCTGGATCTCGTAACTCTTGCCGTGGACGTACACGTTGACGACGGCACGACGGGCCGAGACCGAGATCACGATGGCATCGGTGAGCACCGACATGCGAGCGGCAGTACGGTGACGCATGCCCGTCTCACTCGTGGCGAGCGAGGGATCGGGATTGAGATGGAAGTTGGCGCGCAGAATCTGGGTGAGGTCGCCGTCGATAACGATGGCGCCGTCCATCTTGGAGAGTTCGAACAGACGGTTCGAGGTGAACGAAATGTTGAGCGGGAAGCCGTCGTTGCCGGCGGCGAGCACGTTTTCGGTATCGCCGACGCAAATGAGGGCACCAAGGTGACCGGCGATGATCATATCGAGGGCGGTGCGGATCGGCTGGCCAGGTGCCGTCAGGCGAATAGCCTGTTCCATACGCTTTTGCAGCTCGTTCTTATCCAAGGCATCGCTCCCATCGTATACGCTCCATAAACGCTAAATAGTTTCTCACGGTTTGTCCCCGCGGCGCTCGCGAAATCCGATGCTTACAGAATGAGCGAACACAGCTTAGGTAGCTCATTTGGGACGGGGCTCCTTTGACTGCTCATGTGATAGCATTGGGTCTCATATAAATGAGGGAGTAGTCGCGTAATCGGGTTCGCCCGCAGAGATGGAGCCAGACTATGGGACTCGCAGAGCTCGTGTTGCTCGCCGTTGGCCTTTCGATGGACGCCTTTGCCGTATCCATCTGCAAGGGTCTCGGCATGAAAAAGATCAACCTTAAGGTCGCCGTGGTGCTCGGCCTGTTCTTTGGCGGTTTTCAGGCCGGCATGCCCGTAATCGGATGGGCGCTTGGCAGTCAATTCATGGGCATCATCGGCCCCATCGACCACTGGATCGCCTTTATCCTGCTCGCCTTCATTGGCGGCAAAATGCTGTGGGAGGCATTTACCGAGGACGAGGATGAAGGCGACGGCAAGGATGCCGAAAAGATTGACCTGGGCGAGTACCTGATCCTCGCCATCGCCACCTCAATCGACGCCCTAGCCGTAGGCATCTCATTTGCCGCGCTCTCGGTCGACATCATGCCCGCCGTGTCGCTCATCGGCATCACGACCTTTATCTTCTCCGTCGCCGGCGTAGCGATCGGCCACACCTTTGGCGCGCGCTACGAAAAGCCTGCCACCATCGTGGGTGGCGTCGTGCTCATCTTCATCGGGCTTAAGATCTTGCTTGAGCATCTGGGGATTCTCGCGATATAAAAAACGCCTCTCATAAGCTCAACGTCAATGTAGAGGTCTCATGCAGAGTTTTACATAATGCCTTTTCGTGCAGACTTTTGCATGTCATACTGATATGCAAAAGTCTGCACGTTAGGAGATCGCCATGGATACCCTTCCCATCACCACACCGCGGCAAGCTGGCATCTATGTGCGTCAGGCACGCGAGGCTCAGGGTCTCACCCGTGCCGCCCTCGCTAAAATGGCCGGTGTTTCGGAGCGCCTGCTCGCATCGCTCGAGCTAGGAGACGCCACTGGCATTCGACTCGACAAGCTGCTGACCGTCTTTAACGCACTCGGCATAAGTCTCTTTGTGCAAAGCGATAACGACCCAATCGCATCACCCTTTAAACATCCGACGACGATAGCGGACCTCCCTATCGCGAACTCGAATGCCCTGCCCAAGCCAAGTGTAGGCAGACGACCCGCCCGACAGGGAACGCCATCTTCCTATGGTGCCTTGCTGGCCCAAATCGCAGCCGAGCAAGGCCTTACCGACACTTCAGACCTCTCCTTTGGCTGTAAGGTTGTGAAATAAATGGCAGAGATGGAGCTTGCGACCCTCATTTGTGGCGAAATCGCAGGCACTCTCCGGCAAGACGAGCATGGACTCTGCAGCTTTGTATACGCCCCAACCTATCGCGGAGCACCACTATCGCTAACAATGCCGCTTTCCAATCGCACGTATGGCCATAACATCGTCCGCCCGTTCCTATTTGGCCTTTTGCCCGACAGTCAAGAGCAGTGTCGCGCTATTGCCGCCGAGCATGACGTTGCATCCAACAACCCCGTCGCCCTCTTGTGCCATATCGGTCTTGACTGCGCGGGGGCCGTTCAGTTTTGTCGAACCGATCAATTAGACGCCGTCCGTGGCAGGGTCTCCGCATGCCGCCCGCTTACCAATTCTCAAATCGCTCATAAGCTCAAAGCAATTCGCGATGACGAAAGAGAGACATGGATGGGCTCCAACGAAAGCTGGTCCCTGGGCGGCAATCAAGGCAAATTTGCACTAGCTTGGCATGATGGCCAATGGTGCGAATGTCTAGGGTCATCCCCCACTACCCATATCTTCAAAAATGGTGTCGTTGGGTTCAAACATCAGGCCTTAAACGAATTCGTCTGCATGAAAACGGCTCGGCGTGTTGGCATTCCAACTGCCGACGTCTCCTATTGCACATTTGAAGACGAAGCCGCGCTCGTCGTTGAACGGTACGACAGAATGGTCAATAGCAGCGGAAATATCGAAAGGCTGCATCAGGAGGACTTTTGCCAGGCGCTCGGTGTATTGCCAAGCCAGAAATACACCGCCGACGGAGGACCAACAACACGAGACATCCAAGAACGACTGATTAAAACAGTCCCCCACCACATGAATCTTGTGCTTTTTACCTATATGTTGTTCTATAACGCCATTATCGGAGCGCCTGACGCACACGCTAAAAACTACTCGCTCGTCCTTGGCAAAGGCACAAACGCGGCGCTCGCACCCATGTACGATGTCGCATCGGGCTTGGCGTATGAGAGCATGCGACGTCGGGCACGCCTTGCTATGAGCGTTGGCGGCGAAAATCGTGTGGGACGCATCGGTCCAGGCGCTATCCGCCGATACCACGGTATGGGCGACCCCGCGCTGGAGGCGGCGCTCTCCGATGCCGGGCTATCCGAGAAGTTTTGCTTTGCGACTATGATGGACCTCGCCTACGAGGTACCCATTTGCATGGAAGAGGTCATGGACGAATACGCCGACCTGCCCGGCATGGCGGACCTGCGCGAGCATATGCTCGGCCCCGTCCGCGAAAACTGCCAGCGCACCCTCGACCTCATCAAGGCGGATATTGGCTAGACGCCCGCAATTTCCCATTTCCCAAAAGAAGAGAGGGGGCACCCGTCGCAAAAGCTCGGGTGCCCCCTCTCGTAATGTCATTTGCAATCCGCTAGCACGTGGCTCGGGCTGCTGCTAGCGCAACCCTTACGCGGCAAGGCGCTTGAGGACGTCGATGAGCAGCTCGTAGAAGCGCTCGGCAGAAGCGAGCTCCATGCTCTCGTCCGGGGTGTGGACATCGGAGAGCGTCGGGCCCACGGCGATGGCGTCCAGGCCGTGCAGGGCATCGGCAAACAGGCCGCACTCAAGGCCGGCATGAATGGACTCGATGCGCAGCTCGGAGCCAAAGAGCTCGCGATAGCTCTCGACAAAGACGTCGCGGACCGGCGAATGTTCGGCATAGCTCCAGCCGGGATACTCGAACTCGAACTTGGCGTCGAAGCCCAGGATATCGGCGAGCGTCTGCAGACGATCCTTAAACTCGTTCTGCAACGAGGTGATCGAGGAGCGCGGAGACAGCATGATCTTGACCTCGTCGTCAGAAGTGGCAACCACACCGATATTGGAGGAAACCTCGACGGAGCCGTCGGTGGCGACGTTGCGGCGAATCACGCCGTTAGGGGCAAGACGCAGGGCGCGGATGAGGGCAAGCGCGGACTTCTCGTCCATGGCCTCGACCTCAGCGTCGTCGGCGATCTCGACAGTGCAGGTAAAGCCAGGGTCGAAGACCTCGAGCTCGACGGTAACGTCGGCGATGATGCCACGGGCGATCTGGGCCGCGGTCTCGGCGGCAGCGTGGTCGGCATAGACCAGAACAGCCTTGCACTCACGGTTGATGGCGTTGTCCTTGGTGCCGCCGTTAAAGCTAACGATGGCAGGCTCGCCGGCAACCATCAGGCGGTCGATGATGCGGGCCATGATGAGGTTGCCGTTGCCGCGCTCCAGGTGGATATCGCTGCCGGAGTGGCCGCCCAGCAGGCCGGAGATGTCGAGCGTGAGGGTGCTACCGGTCTTGTGCTCGCGCACGATCGGGCAGGTGTAGGTAACGACGACACCGCCGGCGCAGCTGACGGTAGCAACGCCCTCTTCCTCGGAGTCAAGGTTAATCATGGTGCGGGCGCTAATCTGGGACTTGTCGAGCGTCTCGGCGCCGACCAGGCCAGTCTCCTCGTCGGTGGTGAATACGCACTCGAGGGCGGGGTGAACGATCGAATCGTCATTGAGAACAGTGAGCATCAGAGCGACGGCAATACCGTTGTCGGCGCCCAGAGTGGTGCCGTTAGCGGTGAGGACGCCGTCCTTGACGACCAGGTCGATACCATCAGTCGTAAAGTCGTGCTCAACGGAGCCCAGCTTGTCGCACACCATATCGATGTGGCCCTGCAGCATCACGGTCGGGGCATTCTCGGCGCCGGCAGATGCGGGCTTGCGAATGATGACGTTGTAGACCTCGTCCTGATACACATCGAGACCGCGCTCCTTGGCAAACGCGACCAGGAAATCGCTGATGCCCTTCTCGTTGCCAGACCCACGGGGGATCGCGCTGACCTCCTCAAAGAAATGGAACAGCTGGGCGGGCTCGTAGCCGGTAATCTTGTAGTCCATGGTGCCTCCTTGGCGCAACTGGTTAGACAGTAAGACATGCGACTTGTATATTCCCAGACTTTGCGTGCATAAACCAGTCGAAAACGCCGAGCGCCCTCGCATCATCGGCTAACGGCGAGGAAACGCCACTTTATCAAGATAAAGCAGGTTAGACGGGCCGTGCCGAAGGGACGTTGGACCCTTCAACCAGCCTCAACGCCTGTTGAACGTTAATGCATACACCATTGGTATGTTTAATAAGATTCTTGTCCTCCGTCACGACGTAATCGGCATCAATGCGATTGGCGACGCCCAGCATCAGGTCGTCCTCGAAGTCGTTGTGATGATACTTGAACACAAAGGAGTCGAAGACCTCGTCTGCACCGACCGGCGCGATGAGGGCGAGCTCGCGCATCTGCCGAACGCATGCCCAGGCCGTTTCGTCCGCCGCCGCAATGGCGTTATCGCTCAGCGAACCATTCTTCCTTCGGCACTCCCTCTTAATCGCCGCCGAGACAAGATACGAGACATCTTTGACCGAAAGAGACGAGGCAAACAGGGCAATCTGCTCCGAGACATCGGCAATCTCGAATAGACGGGCGACATCCGCTGTCCGGTCCGACCTTCCAGAAAAGTAATCCATCCATACGTTGGTGTCGATGAGCAACTTGAGAATGCCGTCTGCACTCATAGCTCCACCCACTCGGGATAGCGCTCCGCCATTGCTTCCTCATAGAGGTCATCGTAGTCACCCGAGAGGTCGGGAACAGGGATGCCGTATTTGAGGCACGCATCGCGCACGATGTGGCTGCCCTGCGTAACCCTTGATTCCACCGACGCAGTCGCTGGCACGTTAGAGCTCGGTGCCGCAACCCCTGATCTCGAGGGCATGCATCCGTTGACGACCAGATATTCCCAAAGTGTCCGCACCGCTTGAGACGGCGTCATGCCGATATGCGCCAGCACGGCGTCCCCAGCCTCTTTGAGTTGGCGATCCATGCGCACATTCATCTGGACCGGCCGTGAGTCGAGTACCGATATAGGCATACTAGCTCCTTCTGCTATACATATTTATATTTCGAGTATAGCACCATTTACTCATAAAAAAGGGGCGCCCCGACAGGAGTGCCCCTTCGCAAAGCTATGTTAACCCCTACAGCGCGCCGGAACCGGCTTGCATCATGCCGCCGGGGCCCGAGCTCACGCCACTGCTCACAGGCGCGGCGTTGCCGATGTGCGGTGCCGCCGGGGCGGAATCGCCACCGAGCGTGCCCGCCGGACGCGGTGCCGGGATCTCGCCCGTGCCGTGGCTAAAGACAAACTTGCCATCGGCCACGTCGCACAGGACGGTATCGCCCTCGCCCCACTCGCCGGCCAGAAGCTCCTCGGACAGCGGGTCCTCGATGAGCTTTTGAATAGCACGGCGCAGCGGACGTGCGCCGTTGGTGAGGTCAGTGCCCTCGGCCACGATCTTGTCGTAGGCCGCATCGGTGAGCTTGATGTTCATGCCGTTTGCGATCAGACGCTGGCGCAGATCGTCCACCAGCAGGTGCGCGATCTTGGTGAGATTCTCGCCCGAGAGCTTCTGGAACACCACAATGTCGTCGATACGGTTGAGCAGCTCGGGGCGGAACAGGCGCTTGAGCTCGCCCATCGCGCGGCCCTTGATCTCACTCGACGTGAGACCCTGCTCGCCGGTGGTGCCAAAGCCAACGCTCGCATCCTGTGCGATCTCGCGGGCGCCCACGTTGGACGTCATGATGATCACCGTGTTGCGGAAGTCGACCGTCTTGCCCTGGCTATCGGTCAGACGACCCTCCTCCAGCACCTGCAACAGAATGTTGAAGATGTCGGGGTGCGCCTTCTCGATCTCGTCGAACAGCACAACCGAGTACGGGTGACGGCGCACGGCCTTGGTGAGCTGGCCGCCCTCGTCATGGCCCACGTAACCCGGAGGGCTACCGATGAGCTTGGAGACCTCGAACTCGCTACCGAACTCCGACATGTCAAAGCTGATGAGCGCGTCCTTGCTGCCAAAGAGGTACTCGGCGAGCGTCTTGGCGAGCTCGGTCTTGCCCGTGCCGGTGGGACCCAGGAAGATAAAGCTGCCGCCGGGGCGACGCGGGTCCTTGAGCGGCGAACGGCTGCGGCGCACTGCCTTGGCGACGGCCTCGACTGCCTCATCCTGGCCGATGATGCGAGTCTTGAGCACGCTTTCGGTCTGCAGCAGGCGACGGCTCTCGCTCTCGGTGAGCGAGGAAACCGGTACGCCCGAAGTCACGGACACAATGTCGGCAATCTGACTCACGTCGATGGTGAGCGGGCTGGCGTCGAGCTCGGCGGTCCAGGCAGCCTTGGCCTCGGCGAGTTCAATCTCGGCAGCCTTCTGCTGCTCGGTGATCTCGGCGGCCTTGTTCATGTCGTCGCTCTCCGTGGCCTCCTGTGCGGCAGCCTTGAGCTCCTCGATGCGATGCTCGGCCTCGCGCACCGGCTCGGGCGCGCGATTCGCGGCGATGCGAGCGCGGGCACCGGCCTCGTCGATGAGGTCGATGGCCTTATCGGGCAGGAAGCGATCCTGGATGTAGCGGTTGGAAAGGTTCGCGGCGGCCTCGATAGCACCCTGCGTATAGCGCACATGGTGGTGCTCCTCGTAGCGCGGCTTGAGCGCGGTCAGAATCTTAACCGTGTCCTCAACGCTCGGCTCCTCGACATCGATAGTCTGGAAGCGACGCTCAAAGGCCGGGTCCTTGGTGAGGTACTTGCGGAATTCCTCGGCCGTGGTGGCGCCGATAATCTGGAAGGCACCGCGCGCAAGCACGGGCTTGAGCATGGAGCTCGCGTCGATGGAGCCCTCGGCGGAGCCGGCACCGATGATGGTGTGCATCTCGTCGATAAACAGGATGACGTCGTCGGCTTCGGTCGCCTCCTGGATCACGTTCTTGAGGCGCTCCTCAAACTCACCGCGATATTTAGCACCCGCAACAAGGCCCGGCAGGTCGAGCGTCCAGATGTTCTGGTTCATAAGGTTCTCGGGCACGTTACCGGCGGCGATCTGCTGTGCCAGGCCCTCGACGATGGCCGTCTTGCCCACGCCGGGGTCGCCCAGGATAAGCGGGTTGTTCTTGGTGCGGCGCGAAAGGATCTCCATCATGCGCTGGACTTCTTTTTCGCGACCAATCACCGGATCGAGCTTGCCGTCGCGCGCCTTCTGTGTGAGGTTGGTGGCGAACTGCTTGAGCGTGTCGGTGCCGCTCCCCTTTTGCTGTGAGGCGTCCGAGCCGCTAAAGAACGGCAGACCCGCACCGGGACGCCCGGCACCGGCGCCAGCGAGCGGGCGCTTCTTGTCCTGGTCCTTGGCGGTAAGCTTCTCGATGGCCTTCTTGATGGAAGCAGACGACACGCCCAGGCGCATGAGGATGTCCATGGCCATGCCGTTGCCCTCTTCGACGATGCCGATCAGCAAGTGCTCGGTCGACACGTAGGTCTGGTTGTTCTCACGCGCCACGCGGAATGAACGCTCCATCACGCTGATGACGAGCGGCGTAAAGGCGAGCTTGGCAGCCTCGGTCTCCTCGCTGGGCTCGGGAACCGTGGTCTGGACCTCTTTGAGGGTATCCATGATGTCATCGTAGGAGATATCGAGCGAGCGCAGTGCCTCGGCGGCAATTCCCTCGTCCTCCTTGGCAAGCGCGAGCAGCAGATGCTCGGTACCCACCTTATTTGAATGAAGATCGAGCGCCTCCTGCTTGGCCATGGACATGACCTTGCGCGCGCGATCGGTAAAACGGTCTAACATGCTAGTTCCTCTTAGACGAGCTAGTTTTTCAAACGCAAAGCGCCACTCGTGGCGGCGCTTTGGTCTCTTTACCCATATGGAGTATATGTTAACCGTTGGGACCTTTCCCACCCGTAGCCGCGCGACAACGTCTACAAAAAAGGAATCGCTCTGGTCCGCTTGGCGGTTTGGTTTTGCGCTGCTGTCTAGCAGACGGGCTCAACGTCCATGCTCTCGGCAACGTCATTGACTGCATCGGCAGCGGGAGCGCCCGGCATACGCACGAGCTCCATATGCTGCTCCTCAAAAACCGTGCCCATGGGGAAGGCTCGACGGAAGACATAGCGAGCAACCGGGCCGGCCACCAGCAGATTCCAAGGCAGGGCCATGACAAAGTTGCGCGGGATGTTGATGAGCCACATCATCGGCAGCATCTGAAGGTTGGCGAGCGGGCCGCCGGGCATGTGGAACAGGCCCTCACACGCACCGTAGAGCGACATGATGATGACCATAGGAACGACCATGCAGGAGCTAACGGCGAGCGTCATGGCAAGCGGCGAACTCTTGCCTGGCGTGACCAAATACTTAAAGGCGAATCCCTTGGCGAGCGCGCTGGCGACGAACCAGTCGCAGCACACGGCAAAGACATAGGCAACGGGGAAGCCGAGCCACGCAGCGGCAACAACCTCGCCGTTGATGACCCCATGCTGCAGGGCAACGTTGTAGATGCTCATCCAGAGCACCATGCAAAAGCACATGATAAAGGTGAACAGCAGGCTCTCTCGTTTGTTGATAGGCATAAAGGGCAGATTCCTCTCTGTGTTGCGTCGCGGCGCCGCCAACAAAAACGGGCGGGCGAGATGGAGCTGTTGGGACTTCATCTCGCCCGCCCGTGTTACGTGCGTCTGCGACTACTTATGTGGTGGAACCAGCCTAGCACGAAACGCATGCGCTTCGTAAGCGTTGGGTTTATGAAGATGCCGAGTCATTCGCGCAGGACGGCAGATGCGCCCGCATCGGCCCAACGAGCGTGGATTATCGGACACCCATTCCACGAGAGTGGATAATCTCCCGTTTTAAGTCCGCACACGCGCCAAAAGTGGGAGATTATCCACTCTCGTGCGTTGTAGTCGTTGGGAACGTTCTTAAATAACCAGTCGTTTAAGAACGTCCCCAACGACTACTCAACAACAATGACAACGCCGATGTAATGGGACCAACAGCGAGCGACGTCCAGGACGAACAAGTTGGCATGAAAAAGGCAAGGCGTAGACCTTCTGGTCATGCCTTGCCTTTTGAATGACAAATTGTCGCCCTGGGTGGCGCGTAGCGTCAACTGGTTACGCGGTTCGTAGAACCGCGTAACTCTTAATACATCTTTGCGCCGGCGGGGATGGAGGCGTCGAGCTGGATCAGGTTGAGGCGCTCCTCGCCCTCCTCCTCGTGGATGGCACTGATGAGCATGCCGCAGCTGGGGATGCCCATCATCTTGCGCGGAGGCAGATTGGTGATGGCGAGCAGCGTCTTACCGACCAGGTCCTCGGGCTCATAGTAGCCATGAATGCCGGAGAGGATGGTACGGTCGGTGCCGGTGCCGTCGTCGAGCGTAAAGTTCAGCAGCTTCTTGGACTTCTTGACGGCCTCGCATGCCTTGACCTTCACGGCGCGGAAGTCGCTCTTGGAGAAGGTATCAAAGTCGACGAACTCCTCAAACAGCGGCTCAACGGCAATCTTGGAATAATCAACCGTGGGCTTGAGCGGCTTGACAAACGGGCTCGCGGCGTTGCCGGCCTCGGCAGCCTTGGCAGCAGCGGCACCGGACTGGAAACCCTTCTCGGGCTTCATGTGCGGGAACAGCAGCACGTCGCGGATGGAAGCCTGGTTGGTAAGCAGCATGACCACGCGGTCGATACCGATGCCGATGCCGCCCGCGGGAGGCATACCGTACTCGAGGGCGCGCACGTAGTCCTCGTCATACTCCATAGCCTCATCGTCGCCGCCGGCCTTCTCGGCCATCTGGGCAGCAAAGCGCTCGGCCTGGTCGACCGGGTCGTTGAGCTCGGAGAATGCGTTGGCGTACTCGTGGCCGGCGATGACCAGCTCAAAGCGGTGAGTCAGACGCGGGTCGTCCTCAAAACGCTTGGCAAGCGGGCTGACCTCGATGGGGTAATCGCACACGAAGGTCGGGTTGACGATGGTGTCCTCGCCCAGCTCATCGTAAATCTCGGCGATGATCTTGCCGGCAGTCCACTCGGGCTTGATCTCCAGGCCCTTCTCGCGAGCGGCGGCAGCAAGCTCCTCGACGGGCGTGTCGATGGTGACCTTCTTGCCGAGCACGTCCGAGACAATGTCGGACATGGGACGGCTTGCCCACTCACCAGAAAGGTCGATGGTCTGGCCCTGGTACTCGATGACCTCGGGGTTGCCGATGGCCTTGTTAGCCGCCTTAATGACACCCTGGGCGAGCGCCTTCATGCCCTCGAGGTCTGAGAAGGCACGGTAGGCCTCCATCGTGGTGAACTCGGGGTTGTGGGTAAGGTCCATGCCCTCGTTACGGAAGATGCGGCCGATCTCGAACACGCGCTCAAAACCACCGACGATGCAGCGCTTGAGGTGGAGCTCGGTGGCAATACGCAGGTAGCACTCCTGATCGAGCGCGTTGAAGTGGGTAATGAACGGCTTGGCGGTAGCGCCGCCCTGGATGGTCTGCAGGATGGGGGTCTCGACCTCCATGTAGCCGTCGGACTCCATAAAGCGGCGGAAGGTGGAGAGGATCTGCGAGCGCTTACGGAAGGTCTCGCGAACGTCGTCGTTGGCGATCAGATCGACATAGCGCTGGCGATAGCGGGTCTCCTTGTCGGAAAGACCGTGGAACTTCTCGGGCAGTGGGCGAACGGCCTTGGAAAGCAGGGTCGCGCTCTTAGGGGCAACGGAAAGCTGGCCGCGCTGGGTACGCACGACCACGCCGGTCACGCCCAGGATATCGCCAAGGTCGAGGGCCTTGAGCGTATCCCAAGCGGCCTCGTCCATGTCGTTGATGCGGCAGAACAGCTGAATCTCGGCAGTCGCATCGCGCACGACGATGAACATGATCTTGCCCTGACCGCGCTTGGCGACCACGCGGCCGGCGATCTTCACGACGTCCTCGGTGTCCTCGCCATCGGCGAGATCGGCATACTTGGCCTCGATGTCGACGACATAGTCCTCGATCTCGGAGTGCTCAGGATAGGGGTTCTGGCCCGCCTCAAACAGGGCGGCACGCTTGGCCAGGCGCGTGGCGCGCTCGTCGTTGAGCGTCGATGCCTGCTCGGCGGCGTTCTGGTTCTCTGCCATAAGATAGCTCCTCAAACTAAAACGCTCCCCAGGATTCGGTCCCAGGGAGCGAAAACATACCTTTACGCGGGACCGTGGTCTAGCGTGCGATCTTGGCGATGGTGTAGACGCGGGTCTTGCCAGAAGGCGTAACGACCTCAACAGAGTCGCCCTCGCCGTGACCGATGATGGCGTGGCCGACCGGAGACTCGTTGGAAATCTTGTGCTCGAGCGAGTTGGTCTCGGTGGTACCGACGAGCGTGACTTCCATGACCTCACCGTTGGGATCAATCAGAGAAACGGTGGAACCGATGGAGACGGTCAGATCGCCCGTGGTGGCAGCAACCTGAGCGTTGGCGAGGATGGCCTGGATCTCGGCAATACGAGCGGCGTTCTGGGCCTGCTTGTCCTTGGCGGCATCGTACTCGGAGTTCTCCGAAAGGTCGCCGAACGCGCGGGCTTCTTTGATGTCCTCGACGATCTCCTTGGCGTAATCGCCCTCACGCCAAGCGAGCTCCTCGACGAGCTTCTGGCGACCCTCAGCGGTCAGTACGATCTGGCTTGCGTCCATACGGATATCTCCCCAACTCTGATCAAACAATCAACTGTCAACAAAACGAAAAAGACCGGCTAGCCTGCGGGCAAGCCGGTCAGGTGCTCACCCCAAAGGGATGGGACTACTCTGCGTCCGCGTCGCCGTCCTCTGCCTGCTTCTTCTTGGCAGCAGCGAGCTTGGCCTCGAGCTCGGCGATCTCCTTGTCCTCCTCGGACTGCTCGACCACGACCTCCTCGGCCTGCTTGGTCTCGGCCTTATCGTCGCCCTCCATACCCTCGCGGATATTCTTGACGGTAGAGCCGAGGGACTTGCCGAGCTTCGGCAGGTTCTTGGGCCCGAAGATAATCAGGACAACGACGAGAATGATGATGAGCTCAGGAGCCCTCAGTCCAAACATGTAGACCTCCACAATACAGCGAGACAAGCTCGAATGAGTATACCGCGGGTGTCGCGGTATCACAACAATAGCTAAAAAAAGGGACCGCAAGAAGCGGTCCCTCCTCATGCTCTGGTCGGGTTGACTGGATTTGAACCAGCGACCCCTGCGTCCCGAACGCAGTGCTCTACCAAACTGAGCCACAACCCGTTAGCTCGACTATAGTAACAAAGATTTCCGCCACGTGCTAGAGAATTTTTTATTTCTTTGGCGCGTCGATCTGAACCGTGTTGGAAATGAGCTCCGTTGCGCAGGCCCACCAGCCATTTTGCTGGGCAGCGCCGGCAAGCCTTTCGGCCGTGGCGGCGGTGTCGCAAATGGCAAACGAGCAGGCGCCCGACCCGCACACGTCCACGGCAACGGTACCGTCCTGTGTGCGCAGCCAGTCGAGGACCACTTGGATCTGCGGCTCCATCTGCGCGGAAATGACGCCCAGGTTGTTGTGGACGAGCGCGTAGGCAGTCTCGGCGTCTCCCGAGCGAAGCGCCGATGCGATCGCACCGGGCTTCTCCGCAGGCACTGGGGTCTCGTCAAAGCGTCGATACGCTTCAACCGTTGAAACGCTCGCCTCGCGCGGCTTAACCAGCACGACAGGCGTTGCGGGCAATGCGGGGTACTCGGTCGCCAGAACGTCTCCCCCGCCCACGTAAAATGCAGGGCTCGTATGCAAAAAGAACGGCACATCGGCGCCAATGCTGCGGGCGATATCGTCCAGCGCAGGATCGGTGCGGTCGATGCCCCAGAGTTCCGCCAAAGCGATAATGACCGCGGCGGCATCCGTCGAAGGACCGCCCAGACCGGCGCACAACGGAATATGCTTCTCGATCGTCACGCACACGTTTGCCTCGCGACCATAATGCTCGGCCATGGCAACCGCAGCCCGATACGCCGTATTCTTTTGCATGGGAAAATCTGATGCCGGAACCGTCTGGACGGTCAGCGCCTGTGCCGGCGTGACCGTCACGGTATCGGAAAGACCGACGGCTGCCATCAGGGAATCGACCCTGTGGTAGCCGCGGTCATCGCGCTCGGTATGAACCCCCAGGTAAAGGTTAATCTTTGCCGGCGCGGAAAGAGTCAGGGACCGATCGGTCACCGTTAATGCTCCTCGAGCTGATTGCCGAGCGGGGTAAAGATATGCTCGCCGCTCTCGGGGTCGAACAGCTCAACCTGACCGGTGAGGACATCGATATACTGATATGACTGACGCGACTTGCGGCCGCGACGCTCGTCAACCTCGACGATAAAGACGGCGGGGTGGACGCTCTTGATGGTGCCCATGCGCTCGACGACGCGGGTGCGGCCCATGTTGGCCTTAACCTTGACGCGATCGCCCACCATATCGGTCAGCTTCTCGTGGATGTCGTCGACGTGATTGACTTCCATCTCTTCCATGAACAGGGCCTCCAGAAGGTGCAATTCAAAAAGGGGATAATACCCCTAAGATAGACAAAACTCTAATACTATAGCACCCTGCTGCCACCACACGCAAGTAGCTAAATAAGCCCCGTCCCAAATACGTACCAGACGACAACCTCGCATGACCAGTTGTTACGCGGTTTGGTAAAACCGAGTAACCTAAAGGTTGTCCGTGTCCAGGACGATGGTGAACGGGCCATCGTTGACCAGGTCGACCTTCATGTCGGCGCCAAAGATGCCATGTGCCACGTGCTCGACATCTTGGGCAACGAGCGTCAAAAAGTACTCGTAAAGCTCGTTGGCGACATCGGGCGCGCCGGCATCCGTAAACGATGGGCGGCGGCCGTGACGGCAATCGGCGAACAGCGTGAACTGCGACACCACGAGCACCTCGCCGTCGACATCGGCAAGTGCCAAGTTAGTCTTGCCGTTCTCGTCCTCGTTGATGCGCAAGCCGCGGAGCTTGCCCCACAGCTTATCGGCCTCGGCGCGCGTGTCGCCGTGGCCCACGCCCAGCAGCACCAGATAGCCGCGCCCAATTTTGCCCACGCACTTGCCGTCGACCGTCACGCCGGCGTTGAGCACGCGCTGCACCACCGCACGCACAGCCTACTCCTCGCCCGTCAGTTTGGCGGACAGATGCTCAAGCGCGTGGAAACGATGACTGATGGCGTTCTTCTCGTCCGCCGTCAGCTCAGCCATGGTCTTGCCCGGCGTGTCGACCGGCAGGAACAGCGGGTCGTAGCCAAAGCCGTGATCGCCGCGGCCCTCGTGTGCGATAACGCCCTCGCAGGCGCCCTCGCCATAGGTGACCAGACCATCCGTGTCGATGAGCGCGACGACGCTCATAAAGCGCGCGGTGCGGTCCTCGTCCGCCACGCCTTCCAGGTTAACGAGCAGCTTGGCATTGTTGGCGGCATCGTCGCCGTGAACGCCCGCGTAGCGCGCGCTATACACACCGGGCTCACCGTCCAGCGCGTCAACGACCAGGCCCGAATCGTCGGCAATGGCCATGAGCCCCGTCTCTTCGACGGCAGCCTGCGCCTTGATGATGGCGTTCTCCAAAAACGTCGTGCCGTTTTCCTCAGGGTCCTCAAAATCGCCCAGCTGGCCGAGCGCCACAAAGCGCACCTCGGGCATGACCTTGCCCAAAATGGCCTCGATCTCGGTGAGCTTATGAGCGTTTCCTGTTGCCACGACGATGGTCGCCGCCGGGTCGAGGGTGTCGATGTCGATCTTCTCAAGTGCCATGAGTGGTCTCCTTGTCTCTATAGCAATGCCGTGTTGAGGACGACGAGGACCTTAGCCTCTCCCCTCTCAATCAACGGCAGTCTTGTGTCTAGACGTCTCCGCAGATAAAACCTACCAAAATAAACCTGTCCCTTTTTGGCAGGTTAGGCGAGGGCTTGGCGCTGGAGCTCGATGAGCTCGGCGATACCCTTGTCGCCCAGGTCGAGCAGGGCGTTGAGGCGTTTGCGGTCGAAGGGCGCCTGCTCGCCGGTGCCCTGGAGCTCGATCATCTCACCGGTGTCGGTGGCGACGAGGTTCATGTCGACCTCGGCATGGCTGTCCTCGGAATAATCGAGGTCAAGCAGCGTATTGCCGTCGACAACGCCCATGGAGATGGCAGCCACCTGGCCGGTAAGCGGGATGCGCTCGATCTTGCCTGCCTCGACCCACATGGCGAGGGCGTCGTGCAGCGCCACCCAGGCGCCGGTAATGCTTGCCGTACGTGTACCACCATCGGCCTGGATCACGTCGCAGTCGACGGTGACGGTGTACTCGCCGAGCGCCTTCATGTTGACGACGGTACGCAGGCTACGGCCAATGAGGCGCTCGATCTCCATGGAGCGGCCTTTGCGGTTGGCGTGCTCGCGCTTGCAGCGCTTGCCGGTCGATGCCGGTAGCATGGCGTACTCCGCCGTTACTCAACCGGCCTTGGCGCCCTTGCGCCAGCCCGGCACGCCCTCCTCGATAGTAGCGGCGCACAGCACGCGCGTGTCGCCGAACTCGGCCAAACACGAGCCGTGGGCGTGCTTCATGACGCCACGGGTGAGCTTAACGGGGCGCAGCTCATCGGCGGCGCGGCCGTTGGCGCGGTTGACCTGCATGTACTCCATAGAAATATCCTTTCGGCAAAAGGTGAAAGTGAGCCTTTGGTCGGTGACCTTACATCTATTTCAGCTCATCGATATCGATATGTTCTATGCTCTTGAGCGGCTGTCCAAAGATAAAGCTGCCCGCCACCGCAAACTCAGCAATGCTATCGGCCGTCGTGGCAAAACGATGCTGCGGCTCGGCGGCGTCGCCCGCCAGCTGCTCGCGGCGCGTGAGGATATCGGTCAGCTCGCGCGTGGTCTCCTCGGCGGAACTCACGACGCGCACCCCAGGCCCCAGCGCATGGCGGATAGGTCCCACCAACAGCGGAAAATGCGTGCAGCCGAGCACCACGGTATCGATACCGTGGTCGCGCAGCGGCTCAACCGTGGCGCCCACCAGCGCACGCACGGCAGGCGTATCGAAGATGTCCTCGTTCTCGAGCCACTGCTCCTGCAGATGCGCGCCCGAGGCGAGCTCGTGCTCAACGACCTCGACAAAGCTCGAGGCAGGGCAGCCGTACACGTCCACGCCGGCATCCAGGTCTTGGATGGCGCGCGTGTAGGCACCCGAGCGGATGGTGAGGTTAGTGGCGAGCACGCCCACGCGGCGCGTGCGGGTGCTGTTGATGGCCGCACGCGCGCCCGGCGCGATCACGCCGATCACAGGAACGTCGAGCACCTGCTGGGCCAGACGCAACGCCGCGGCCGTTGCCGTGTTGCAGGCGATGACCATAATCTTGACGTCGTGCCTCGAAAGCCAGCGCCCCGCCTGCAGCGCAAACGAGCGCACCTCATCCTCGGTGCGAGTGCCGTAAGGGCAGCGCTTAGTATCGCCAAAGTAGTAAACAGACTCGTGCGGAAGCGCCGTGGCAATTGCCCGTGCGACCGTCAGGCCACCCAGGCCCGAGTCGAACACGCCGATGGGGCGCGTGTCCCCGGCCAGATTCTCGATATCGGACATTACCTCACCAGATTCTCTCTCGAAAAATGCGGCCACGCGTGATGCGTCGCGCTATGAACGGGCCGCAACAAGCAGCTCAGCCGTTGCCACCCAGCCGTCGACAATCTTGCCGCGGGTGACAAAGGCGTTGTCGCAGGCGTCCAGGAACTCGGGCGCGCCGGCGCTGGTCAGACCGTTCTCGACCAGGCAGAACGTGCCCACGTGGTCGGCCATGTAGAAATCGGACTCGGAATCACCGAGCGCGAGCGTCTCCTCGCGCTCGATCCCTAGGTGCTCGCAGAAGCGCGCGACCGCCACGCCCTTGTCGAGACCCGCCGGGTTGATGTTAAAGGCGCGACCGTCCTCGACGCGATCGAGCTCGAGGGTCGTTGGCTTGGACAGATGCGTCAGGTGGCCATTGCAGGCCCAGACCAGACCGCAGCCGGCCTCGTCGAGAATGGCCTGGGCCTCATCATCGGGAATGTCGCCACGCATGCCGACGGTGACCTCACGGTATTTGTAGCCGGTCGACATGTCGTTGTGGTACTCGATCTTGTGCGGCCAGCGAGCAAGGATCTTCTCGCACACGCCGGTCTGCTCGATCACCTGGTGCGGAGTAAGGCCGCAGGCGGGGTCGTAAGGCATGTCGCCGGTCAGATACTCCCAATCGTTGGCTTTGAGGTCGTACATGACCAGGCCGCCCATCTCACCAATGTAGGAGTTGAGGCCGAGCACGCGCGCGTCCTCGTGGATCATGGTACGGTTGCGGCCCGAGGTGGGAACCACCTGAATACCAGCGCGAGCGAGCGCCACGACGGCCTCGACGAGTTTGGTCGAGGGGTTGCCGTCGTTGTCGCGCAGCACGCACGAGCCGGGCGCGAGCATGGTGGCGTCCAGGTCGGTAAAGACGTACTTAACCTTGGCCAAGCGCTCGCGCATCTCGCCCGAAAGCTCGGCAACGGTCGGCAGGGTGTTGTGGGACATGGTTACTCCGTTTACGTAGAAGGGTTTGGACTTGGACGGCATGTTTTGATCGGGGGAACACGCTTATGGCGACAGCGCACTCAGGGCGCCGCCGCCATCATGGTTCATTAGTCAAACTGGGCAACATCGATCAGGCGATTGGCCAGTGAAAGGTCGCTCTCGATGGGCACGAACTCGTCGCCCACGTGCATGAGCTCCTCGTCACCCTTTGCCAGCAGCAAAACAATGGTGGGAGCATCGGGGTTGACGTACTCCTCGCGCGCCGCCTTGAACGCCGCATGCACAGCGGCTTCGCGATCGAGGATAATCTTGTTCGGCGTATCGTCGGGAACATGTTCGGCAAGCTCGCGACAGACCTTCATCGGGTCCTCGTGAGCCGGGTCCTCGTTAGCAAAGATCATCAGGTCGGAATATGGTGCGGCCTCGCGCGGAAGCTGCTCGCGGCGCTCCTGCGCCTTGCCGCCGGCAGCACCAAACACTGCGATGACCGGGCTGACGGGAAACGCGCGCTTCACCGACGAGAAAAGCGAGCGGAACGAAAGCTGGTTGTGCGCGTAGTCAACGACACAAATCACGCGGCCGTCCTTCGACTCCACGACCTCCATGCGGCCCGGCACACGCAGTTTGGAGAGGCCCTTCTTGATGGCATCGATACCGATGCCAATCTCGCGCGCGGCGGCGATAGCGACCAGCGCGTTCTCCACGTTAAAGTCGCCCGCGATGCCCAACAGGACCTTCTCCCCCGCCTCGGACTCACCGGCACACAGGCCATGCAAGTTGAACTCGATGCTAAAGCCGACCATGCGCACGTCGCTCGCCCACAGGCTTGCCTCGGGATGCTCGACGCCAACGGTCACCAAGTGCTCGGCCGTCGACGCTGCCTCCAGCACACGGTCAACCTCTTCGGTGCCCAGATTCACCACGGCGGTCTTTGCCTGGTCAAAGATCCTGAGTTTGCTCTCAAAATAATCCTCAAACGTGGGATGTTCGATCGGCGAGATGTGGTCGCGGCCGATGTTGAGGAAGCACGCCACGTCAAACGGCAAGTTCTCGACGCGCTGGTACTTGAGCGCCTGGCTCGAGACCTCCATGACCATGGACTGGCGACCGGACGTGCGGCAGTTGGCGATATGGCGCCAGACCTCGGGAGCCTCGGGCGTGGTGTTGGTGCTCTCGTAGCACTCGATACCATCGTCGGTGTTCACCGAGCCGATCATGCCGCAGGACTCACCCGCCGCTTTAATGATGGACTGGAGCATGAAAGCGGCCGTGGTCTTTCCCTTGGTACCGGTGATGCCCACGATCTTGACGTCGTGGTCGGGACGGTCGTAGACCTCCGGCGGCAACAGGGCCATGGCCGTGCGAACGCTATCAACAACCAGCATCGCCGCGCCGTTCTCCTGCGCCAGCGGCTCCAGAGACTCGACCAGCGACTCCTCGCACACAAATGCGACGGCGCCCGCATCGAGCGCCATGCTCAAAAACGCGGGCTTAAAGGCAGCGCCTTTGCAAAAGAACACGTCACCTGCCGAGACCGCGCGCGAATCAAACGAGCAGCCGGTCACGGCACGCTCGTCAACCTGCTCTGATGCGCGCAGCTCGCCGCACACATCGAGAAGCTTGGCAAGCGTATCGACCGTGGTCACGGTCGCGGAATCCGAATGGTGCATCTTTCACCTTTCTCAGCCATTTGGCAGGAACGGTTTTTATAGTAACTGAAACGCACCCACGCAAAAACGGCTCCCGGAGGAGCCGTTACGCGCAGGCGTTCGTAAGCCGAGGCTAGGCAGCCTGAACAGCGGGCTGGTCCTCGTCGATAAAGAAGCGCTTGTACCACACCAGGAACACGAGCGGCGTATAGATCTTGCGCTGGAAATCGCCCTTGCCCGCAAAGTGCAGATCGAGCAGGTGCATGAGCTCGTCGGTATCGAAGAACTCGCTTGCCCACGGCGCGGTGAAGTACTCCTTGACATAGTCGTACCACTTTTGCTCACGCAGCCAGTAGACAATCGGCACCGGGAAGCCCACCTTGGGACGGGTGGCCCACTCATCGGGCAGCGACTTGTTGGCAGCGTGGCGGAGTACCTGTTTGTTGCCGTTCTCGTTGATGCGGTAGCGGTCGGGAATGTGCTCGGCGAACTCCATGACTTTGCGGTCCAGGAAGGGCACGCGCAGCTCCAGCGAGTGCGCCATGCACATCTTGTCGGCCTTGAGCAGAATGTCGCCCGGGAGCCACATGTTCATGTCCAGGTACTGCTTCTTGACCAGCTCGGGCTGACCCTTCACGCGCGCATAGATGGGAGCGGCAAGCTCGAAGGCGCCATCGCCGGTGTTGTACTCGGGCTTGAGCACGCCGTCGACCTCGCGCTCCGGCCATACCAGAGCCTGTCCCAGGAACGACTTCTCGGGGATCTCGGCACCCTTGACCAGGAAGTTATGTCCCTTGAAGTACGGCATATGCAGCGCCAGGTTACCGAGCGCGCGACGGATGGGCAGCGGCACCATCTTTTTGTACTTGCGCACCGGGACCGTGTCCTCGTAGTAGGCGTAGCCGCCAAAGAGCTCGTCGGCGCCTTCGCCCGAAAGCACGACGGTGACGTCCTTGCGGGCCATCTCGGCCAAGAACCACAGCGGCACGGAAGACAGGTTGGACTGCGGCTCGTCCATGTGATACTGGATGTCCTCGAGCGCACCGAAGAACTCGTCGGCGGTAATCATCTTGCGAACGTTTTCGACGCCGAGCTTATCGGAAAGCTCCTTGGCGTAGTTGGTCTCGTTGAAGTTCTTGTAGTCAAAGCCCACCGAGAAGGTCTTGTCGGGCATGAGGCAAGCGGCGATGTAGCTGGAGTCGACGCCACCGGAGAGGAACGACGCGACCTTGACGTCGGCGATGCGATGGGCCTCGACGCTCTCGTGCACGACTTCGTCCAGCTCATCGACATACTCTTCGAACGGCTTCTCGACGGCAGAGTAATCGCAATCCCAGTAGCGCTCGATGTTCATCTTGCCGGTCGGGATATCGACGGTAAAGTAGTGCGCCGGCGGCAGCTTGTAGACACCCTCGAAGAAGGTCTCCTCGGTTGCCGAATACTGCAGCGTCATGTACGGACGCAGAGCCTTTTTGTTGACCGCCTTGTGGAAGTGCGGGTAGTCCAGGAAGCTCTTGATCTCGGAACCAAAGAGCACGCCCGGAGCGCCGTCGCCCGCATCGGCCATGGGATAGTAGTAGAGCGGCTTGATGCCAAAGATGTCGCGGGCGCCAAAAAGCTTGTTCTTCTTTTTGTCCCAGATGACGAAGGCGTACATACCGCGCAGGCGATCGAGGACGGCCTCGCCCCACTCCTCGTAGCCGTGCAGGAGGCTCTCGGTGTCGGCGCCGCAGTGGAACTTGTAGCCCTTGGCCTCGAGCTCGGAGCGAAGCTCCTGGAAGTTGTAGATCTCGCCGTTGAAGACAATGACGACGCTACCGTCCTCGTTGGCCATGGGTTGGGCGCCAGCCTCGGTCAGGTCGAGGATCGACAGGCGGCGGAAGCCAAGGGCAACGCGGCCGTCGATAAACTGACCGCCCATGTCGGGACCGCGATGGACGATGCGGTCCATCATCTTGGTGAGCACCTCGGATTGGTTATCCGTCCCACCGACAAAACCGACAAAACCGCACATATACTATCCCCTCTGCTGTTGCTGGGCATCAAATCGAATCAGTAGCTTTTGAGTATACCCGAGGGCGTAAAGAGGGGCGGAATGTTCAGGCAATCTCAACTGAATCAGCTCCGCTGTGACACGCGCGAGTTACCTTTAATGGATATGAGGTGAATGAGGCGATTGTTTTGCTATACTCTCTCCGCACGGGCGATTGGCGCAACGGTTAGCGCAGGTGCTTTACACGCACAAGGCTGGGGGTTCGAATCCCTCATCGCCCACCACTGATTTGATAGGCTCCCAGCAATGGAAGCCTTTCTTTTTTGGGCCCAGCGCATGGGATTCGAACCCGACAGGGTGCGGAGCTGAGGAAACGCGTAAGCGTTTTCCAGCGCAACACGCGAGGGCCGCAGGCCCGAAGCGGAAGCGGGCGGCGAAGCCGCACGCGGACATCCCTCATCGCCCACCACTGATTTGATAGGCTCCCAGCAATGGGAGCCTTTCTTTTTTGGGCCCAGCGCATGGGATTCGAACCCGCCAGC
>NZ_QSPM01000004.1:173192-185031 GCF_003466445.1 Collinsella sp. TM05-38
CGCACAAGGCTGGGGGTTCGAATCCCTCATCGCCCACCACTGATTTGATAGGCTCCCAGCAATGGAAGCCTTTCTTTTTTGGGCCCAGCGCATGGGATTCGAACCCGACAGGGTGCGGAGCTGAGGAAACGCGTAAGCGTTTTCCAGCGCAACACGCGAGGGCCGCAGGCCCGAAGCGGAAGCGGGCGGCGAAGCCGCACGCGGACATCCCTCATCGCCCACCACTGATTTGATAGGCTCCCAGCAATGGGAGCCTTTCTTTTTTGGGCCCAGCGCATGGGATTCGAACCCGCCAGCACGTCTGTCACAAAGGCTGTGGCCAAAAAACGGCAAATATGAGTACTGCTACTTTGTTTGCAACATATAAAAAGATAGTATTTGCTTAAGTTACGCAACATATGTCCATTATAGGGACTAACAATTGGATCAAAATCGTGCATTCATCGCCATTTCGACTTGCTATATGGCCTTATTAGTCCAAAATTGCTGCTACCAAATCGGTAACATTACTCATATTTGATGTTTTTGGCCAGCAGGTCTCCCTGCCTTAGCAAATCTAAGGCAAAACGGGCTCCAGACCGTTGAATCGTGCCGCATATGGCACACCCGCAGTCCGGAACCCGGTCCAAATTGAGTTATTGCGCCGCGTTAGCCCACGACACCCGACAGGATCTCGATCAGACTGTCCACGTCGGCTTCCTCGCAGACGAGCGGCGGCAGGAAACGCAGCGTATGGGCACCCGTAGCGTTAATCACGGCACCGGCGGCCAACGCGCGGGCAACAATATCATGCGCATCGCCTGCTGCGTCATCCAAGTCGCAGCCGAGCATCAAGCCGCGACCGCGCACCTCGGTAACGTGCGGTAACTTGGCGAGCTTTGCCTCCATATAGGCGCCTACCTTGGCAGCATGGTCGGCATAATCGCCGCGCACGAGCGCGGAGAGCGTCGCGGCGCACGCCGCGATGGCCAAGCAGCTACCGCCAAAGGTCGAACCGTGATCGCCGGGCTTAAACACGTCGGCGATCTCTTTCTTTGCCACCACGGCGCCCATAGGAACGCCGTCGGCGATGCCCTTGGCAAGACTCATGATGTCGGGCTCCACGCCATAGGTCTGGTAAGCGAACGGTTTGCCGGAGCGGAACAGACCGCACTGGACCTCGTCGGCGATAAGCACGGCGCCCACTTCGTGTGCTAGGTCGCGCGCCGCCGCCATAAACTCCTCGGTCATGGGGTGCACGCCACTCTCACCCTGGATCGGCTCGAGCATCACGGCACAAATTTCGCTTCCCAGCTGCTCAAAGATTGCACGCAGTTCATCGACATCGTTGGGCGTGCAGGCCACAAAGCCACCCGGCAGCGGGCGGAAACTATCCTGCAGCCAATCCTGCATGGTGGCGGCAATGGTCTCGAGCGTACGGCCGTGGAAGCCGCCGCGCATGCACACGATAGTGTTGCCGCCGTTACCGGCACGCTTGGCGTACAGGCGCGCAAGCTTCATCGAGCCCTCGTTGGCCTCGGCGCCGGAGTTGGCAAAGAAGGTCTCCCACACCTGCTCGTCCGCAGCCGGGGCACCAAGAGCAGCTGCTGTGGTCTCATCGCCGGCGGCAATGGCATCGGCAAGCACGCGCGCACCATCTACGTCGTCGTTAGCAAGCTTGGACAGCAGCGCCGCGACCTGGCCACGCTGCTCGATGTAGAAGTAGTTAGACACATGCAGAAGCTTTTTGGTCTGTGCCTCGAGCGCCGAGAGCACAGCCGAGTCGCCATGACCCAGGCTGCACACGCCGATGCCGGCAAGAAAGTCGAGGTACTCACGACCATCGTCACCGGTGAGCTTCATACCGTGACCTTCGACAAACTCGACCGGCGAGCGACCAAAGGTATGCATAACGTAATGGGATTCGAGCGATTGTTGAGTTGCAAGTGACATGGGATGCCTTTCGTTGGGCGCCGTACGGCGCAGGGCTATGGATGCAGGGACGCGACAACTGCGGGTCAGCTAGACCGTCTGAAGCTTCTCGACCTCGTCGAGGTTCTCGGTCAGACGCGCAGCAAACGTCGAAAGCGGATGCGGATGCGTATCGAACTCGTAAGCCGTCTCGGTGGAATGAATCACGGTGCCGACGCCGGCATCGGTCAGCAGCTCCAGCAGCAGCGAATGCGGCGTCGTGCCGTTGATGATGTGGGCTCGGAACACGCCAGCGGTAAGCGCGTCGACAGCCGCACGAAGCTTGGGGATCATGCCCTTATCGACCTCGCCGCCGTAGAGCATCTCATTAACCTCGTCGAGCGTCAGGTTGGAGATAAGTGAATCCTTGTCGCTAAAGTCCTTGTACAGGCCGTCGACGTCGGTCAAGAAAATCGCCTTGTGCGCGTGGAGCGCTGCCGCAACGGCACCGGCGGCGGTATCGGCGTTGATGTTGAAGAAGCCACCGTCCTCCCCCGCCGCGACCGTGGCGATAACGGGAATGTACTCGCTGTCGAGCAAACGCTCGATATAGTCGGTGTTGACGTGCGTGACCTTGCCTACGCGGCCGAGCTCTGGGTCGAGTGGCTCGGCGATAAGGGTACCGGCGTCGCTGCCCGACACGCCCACGGCCAGGTTGCCATGGTGGTTGAGCGCCGCGACCAGCTCCTGGTTGACCTTACCGCCCAGCACCTCGCGCACGATATCCATGGTGGCAGGCGTGGTCACACGCTGGCCGTTCTTAAACTCGACGGGGATGTCATAGTGGCTGAGCGCCTCGTTGATGGCCTTGCCGCCACCGTGCACGATAACAGGGCGCATGCCGATGATCTTGAGCAGGACGATGTCGCTCATCACGTCACGACGCAGCTGCTCGTCGACCATGGCGGCGCCACCGTACTTGATAACGACCGTCTTACCGGTCAGATTCTTAATCCACGGCAGCGCCTCGAACAGCAGCTGCGCGCTAACTTCGTTGGATTCGCTCGAGCGACAATCGCGTGCGAACTTCATAGTCTGCCTCGTCTTTCGTGTAGCAATCGCGCCGCACCTCGTTGCCCGCGATTGCAGCGGGACGCGCGGCACATCGGGAGTCTAGGAACGGTAGTCGCCGTTGATGGAGATGTACTCATGCGTGAGGTCGCAGGTCCACACGGTCGTTGCCGCGTCGCCTGCGCCCAGGTCGGCCGAAATCACGATCTCGGGCGCCTCGAAACGTCGCAAGGCCTCGTCCTCGTCAAAGGGAACAGTCAGGCCATCGCGGCAAACGGGCATACCCATCATGTCGATTGAAACGTCTTCCTGGTCAAACCGCACGCCGCACTTGCCGAGCGCCATGGCAACGCGGCCCCAGTTGCAATCGTGGCCGGCGATGCAAGTCTTAACGAGCGGCGAGTTGGCAACGGCACGGGCGGCGATATCGGCCTCCTCGTCGTTCACGGCGCCGGTAACGTTGACCGTCACGAGCTTGGATGCGCCCTCGCCGTCGGCGGCGATGTTGCGCGCCAGGCTCTCGCACACCTCGTGCACGGCAAATGCCAACTCGTCAAAGGCATCGGAGCCCTCGTCGATAGGCTCGGCATCTGCGGCGGCGCCGGAGGCAAGCATGATGCAGGTGTCGTTGGTCGAGGTGTCGGAATCGACCGTTACCTTGTTAAAGGTCTGCTTGACGGTCGAGAGCAGCAGGGCATGAAGTGCCGCCGGCTCAACGGGGGCATCGGTAGTGATGACCGCGATCATGGTGGCCATGTTGGGCATGATCATGCCCGAGCCCTTGCACATTCCTCCTACCGTATAGACATTGTCCTCATGACCCGCAGCCTCACTGACGTAGGACACGGCGTACTCCTTAGAGTGCGTGTCGGTCGTCATGATGGCGCGAGCGGCATCGGCGCCACCGTGGGCGGAGAGCGCCTCGTAGGCAGTAGGAATGGCGGTCTCAAACGTGTCGATCGGCAGAATCTGGCCAATCACACCCGTTGAGGCAACTAGAATCTGCTGGGGCTCGCAGCCGATGACCTGCGATGCGATGCTGCACGTCTCGCGCGCGCATGCAAGGCCGGTCTCACCCGTGGCGGCGTTGGCATTGCCAGAGTTGACCGAAACGCCGGCGATGATACCGTAGCCCTTGTCGGTACCACCCAGGTTGGCACGGCTCACCTGCACGGGCGCCGCGCAAAAGCGATTGGTGGTAAACACGCCGGCACCGGGACAGGGTTTATCGGGCACGACGAGGGCGTAATCCAGGCGCTCGGGATTCTTGCGGAACCCAGCGTGGATGCCTGCGGCTTTAAAACCAGCCGCAGCCGTAACGCCACCCTCGACAGCGCGAATCTTGATATCAAACAGCTCGGTATTCATCGTCTTTATGACTCCTTATGTCAAACAAAAAACGGACATCGGTTGGTGCGCCATGCCAGTCGTGATCATGAAACCAGCTTAAGAGTGGCGCCCCACTCGATGTCCGACTACCAAATCGATAACAATCGAATGTGCTACACCGGGCACGCCACTGTGGGCAAGCCTCGTCGCTCGTCAAAACCAAAGACGATATTGGCGCACTGGACCGCCTGGCCTGCTGCACCCTTGCACAGATTGTCGATGGCGCCCGTCGCCACCAGCATGCCGGCGCGCTTGTTGAGCGCGAGGCCGATCTGGGCGGCGTTGGTACCGACGACCGAAGCCGTCTTGGGCTGCTGACCGGCATCGAGTACACGCACGAAGGTGCGACCGGCGTAGAACTGCTTGTAATGGTCGACAACGTCCTCAAGGGTCAAGGTATCGATAGCCTGTGGCGTAAGCGGCATCGTTACCGTAGAGAGTAGACCGCGCTTGAGCGGTGCCAGGTGCGGGGTAAAGACGACGCGATCGGTTAGGCCCAAGATCTGCTCAATTTCGGGCGTGTGACGGTGCTTGCCCACGCCATAGGCCTCCAGGTTTTCGTCCGCGCTGCAAAAATGCGTACGGGCGTTACAGGACTTACCGGCACCCGTCACACCGCTGATAGCGTCAACGATCACGGGGCCACTCTGGGCAACCCAGCCGGCGCGCACAGCGGGCGCGGCGGCAAGGCTCGTTGCGGTGGGATAGCAACCGGCGCAGGCGACCAGCACGGGTTTGCCGTCGGCATGGTCGGATGCGGCGGCCTCCAAGTCCTGGCAGAACAGCTCGGGCAGACCAAAGGCACGGGTCTTGAGCAGCTCGGGGCTCGTGTGCTCGACGGCATACCATATCTCAAAGACGGACGGGTCGCTCAGGCGATAATCGGCCGAAAGGTCAAAGCAGGAGACACCCGCGGCGAGCAGCGCAGGCACCTGTGCCATGGCGGCAGTGTGCGGCACGGCAAGAAAGACCGCATCGCAGCTCTTGAGCTCGGGGGCGTCATGCGTGGTAAAAACCAGATCGCTTATGCCAGCAAAGCTCGGGTACACCGCGGACAGCGGCTGGCCAGCATCGGCGTTGGACGTAATGGCAACAAGCTCAAACTCGGGATGACCGAGCACGAGACGAATGAGCTCGGCACCGGCATATCCAGCCGCGCCGACGATTCCAACCTTCAAAGACATATCAGACTCCTTGTCTGCGATTTATGCACCGATGCGCATTTCTCAGCAGTCGTTATGAGGTGGGTTGAAACTTTAGCACCAAAAGATGCAAGAACACATAAATGGCTTGCATATTCATGCATTGAAACATTCCCGACACATTCGCTTGAAGGAATTGACAAATGGAGCGGGCCCCGTATTGACCGGCGCTCCTAACGGCGCCGGGCAATACGGGGCCCGCCCATGCGGATACTAAGTTGTTAAGATGAGCTAGCCTGACTACAGCTCGACCGGCACCCATTCGTCATGGTTGCAGATAAATGCCTCGGGTTCCTCCACGCTAAAGAAGACGAGTGTGGGGTCGTTAGGCCCCTCATAGTGCTCGCTCAAGCGCTCAAGATGTTTCCATCCTGCCTCGCGCATATCGGGAGCGGCCTGGTCATCCAGACCCGCACGCCCGCGCAAGATCAACCAACCATGGCCCGGCCACCAACTCGTGGCCTCAAAACGCTGATTTTGCAGCAGCTCTTGCCACACATCTTTAGTACGCGCCGTTACAAACCACAGCTTGCCGTCCTGAATCTGTGCAAACGAGAACGGACGCACATGCGGCTGCCCGTCCACACTCGTCGCCAGATACCACGCCGGCACCGACGTCAGATACTCCAAAACCGTATTCAATCCGTCCACGGTTCCTCCTGCCACTAGCTAATTTGAGATGGGTAGTTAATTTGGGACGGGGCTATTTTAGCTACCCCTTAACTGCCAATGAATTATTTGGCCAGGATAATTGTCAACTGGCATATGGGGGTAGCTAAAATAGCCCCGTCCCAAATTAACTACCCCGGAAGACTGGTTTGTGTGAGCTAGAGCTCCAGACGCTCTTCGCTGCCGTCGATATCGCAGAAGCGCACGGCAATGTTGCGGACCGAAAAGAAAGCAAGGCGGCCGTCGTTGGCGCTCTCGTGTTCCTCGCCGATGCCCACCATGTGCTTAAAACCCGCTTGACGCACCTTGTCGCTCGCAACTGCGTCGTCCTCAAGTGCGGCCTCGCCGCTCAATACGATCCAACATTCCCCCGGCTTCCAGCCCGAGAGCTCAAACTTGGGATTCGCACTCAGCTCCGCCCACACATCCTTGTCGCGCGACGTGCAAAACCACAGTTTGCCGTCATCGACCATGGCAAACGAAAACGGCCTCACGCGGGGCTGGTGCCCGTCGCTCGCATCGGTCGTGGCAAGATACCACGCCGGAATGCGCCTGAGATACAAACAGGCGCGCTCAAGCTGAGCCGTGCGGTCGTTGTCGGTCATAGGGACCCCTTTCTTGCGCTCAAATCGCGCCTAAACAAGTTGAAGATTGATGACGATGACGCAGATGAGCAGCAACGCCGTCACCACCGCCGCCAACGCATCGCCGCGGCCAAATGCAAGCGCATGCAGACGTGTGCGGCCCTGCTCGCCATGATAGCAACGGGCATCCATGGCGGCAGACAACGTCTCGGCATGACGGAACACGCCGGTGAACAGCGGAATCGCCACACTGCCGAGCATGCGCACACCGCCGAGCGGACCGCCCGTCACGCGCGCGCCGCGGCTGGCCTGCGCATCGGCCGTCTGTTTCATTTCGGTGGCAAATTGCGGCATAAACCGCAGCGCGATGCCCATAATCATGCCAAGCTCGTGTGCCGGAAGCCCCACACGCGCGAACGGTGCGAGCAGACGCTCAAAGCCCGCGGTGAGGTCGAGCGTCGGCGTGGTGAGCGTAATAGCGCTCATACCGGCCATCATCAGGGTCAGGCGGCACGCCATAAACGTCGCAGAACGCAGCGAGCCCTCGCTCACTTGCAAAAAGCCAAGCTGCCACAGGATGCGCCCGCTCTGATCGGTAAACAAGTTGAGCACCGCGACCACGACGACGATCGCCAGCAGCGGCGCCATCGACGACAGAGCGCGACGAGCCGGCACCCGAGACACGGCATAGATCAGCACAACGAAAATTGCGACCGGGGCCAGTCCGCGGAAGCCACTGACCGTGAGCGTCGTAATCAGAAACACAAAGCCCAAGAGCAACTTGGTTCGCGGGTCCAGGCGGTGGATTGCACTATCGCCGGGATAGTAGCTGCCAAACGAAAACGCCTCCATCAGCAACCCTCCTCTCGCGTGACCGTTTCGGATTTGGCCTTGTCCGAGACGTTAGAAGAACCGTCCGAGCGACCGATCAGCAAATCTGCCAACTCGTCGGCCAACGACTCAACCGTATAGAGCCCGCCGCGACGCAGCGGCACGCCCGCTTCCGCGAGCGCCAACGCCATGCGCTGAGCAGCAGGTACGCCCAAGCCGATCGACTTGAGCTCATCGGCATGCGCAAACACCTGCTCGGGGGTTCCCTCGGCAAACACCGCGCCTTCGTTCATTACGACGATACGGTCGCAGCAATTGGCCAGGTCATCCATGCTGTGCGAAACCATGACAACGGTCAGGCCATCACGGTGAAGTCGATCGATAAGCTCAAGGAAATCCCTGCGCGCAGCCGGATCGAGCCCCGCCATGGGTTCATCGAGCACCAGGACCTCGGGTTCCATGGCAAGCACGCCGGCAAACGCCACGCGGCGCTGCTGGCCGCCCGAAAGCTCAAAGGGGCTCTTGTCGCCGACCGTGGAAAGGTCGAGGCCCACGCGCGAGAGCGATGACTCGACACGACGGTCGACTTCATCTTGCGGCAAGCCAAGGTTGTGCGGACCAAACGCCACGTCCTGCGCCACGGTTTCGGCAAACAGCTGACGCTCGGGATATTGAAACACCACGCCGACCTTTGCCTTAACCGCGGCGGCGTCTTTCTTGTTTGACAGACCGAGCCCCAGCGCGCGAACGGATCCCTCCTGGGGGCGAATCAAACCGTTGAGATGCTGGATCAGCGTCGACTTACCCGAACCGGTATGACCCGCCAGGCCCAGAAACTCGCCACGACGCACCATCAACGATACATCACGCAGTGCCCACGGGCTGCTGGGGTCGTTTCCCCAGAGAGCCTGTTTGCTCGATGCGTCCGCAGTGGTCGAACGCTTGCGCCAGCGACGACGCTCGCGGGCGCTCAGCGAATAGCTATACGAAACATGGGATAGTTCGATGACGGGCTCTGGTACGTCATCTTCGTTGCTTGCCGAAACCGTACCGCCAACGATTTCCGATTGGGGTGCGGAAGACTGCCCCACGGTGCCTGCCCCACTTCGCTCGGCATAAGTCTGCGCAATCTCGGCGACCATATCCACCTCGCGCACCTGCGCATGAACGGGCACGCCCTTCGCACGAAGCTCCATGCCCAAGCAGCACGACGCTGGCATATCCAGATTGAGCTGCGCAAGTTCGTCCGCCCTCGTCAAGATTTCCTCGGGCGTACCGAGCATGGCAACGCGCCCCGCCCGAAATACCGCGACACGATCGGCCTCGGAGGCCTCTTCCATAAAGTGCGTAATCATCACGATGGTCATGCCGCGATCGTGCAACGCGTGGCAAGCCTTCATGAGGCCCTTGTGTCCACGCGGATCGAGCATCGAAGAAGCCTCGTCCAATATGAGCACGCGCGGTTCCATGGCGAGCACGCCGGCAAGCGCCACGCGCTGCTTTTGGCCGCCCGAAAGCGCATGGGTCTCGTGGCGCTCAAAGCCCACCAGACCCACGGCCTTCAGCGCCTCGCGCACGCGCTGTGCGATCTGGGCGGATTCCATCCCTAAGTTCTCGGGACCAAAGGCAACATCGTCCTCGACAAGCGTCGCCACGAGCTGGTCGTCGGGATTCTGAAACACCATGCCCGCGGTCGAGCGAATGTCGTAGACCAGCTCGGGGTCGGACGCGTCCATGCCATTGATACGTACCGTGCCCGCATCGGGCTGCAGCAGCACATTCAGATGCTTGGCAAAGGTCGACTTGCCCGACCCATTGCCACCGAGGATGCAGAAAAACTCGCCATCCTTAATGCTCAAATCGATGCCATCGAGCGCCGGTGCAGCACCGTCATAGCTAAAGGAAACGCCCCGACACTCAATCATGCGCGGCCTTTGACCTGGTCCTTTTTAGGCGTGATGAGGTTGGAGACTGCTTTATACACCGCCAACGTCAACACCGAGTTAAGCACGGTCTTGATAAGGTTGAACGGTAGTACGGCAGGAAGCATGAGCGGGGCAATCACATCGACCGAGCCATACCAGAACCAAACGCCAATGGTAAGGTTTGCGACCATAGACAGCGCTGTAGCGGCAACAACACCGAGCACCAGGCCAATCACGGCACCCTTATAGGTGTGCATCTTCTGGTAGACGATAGCCGCGGGGAGAATATAGCCCAGCGTAGCAACCAAGTTCATAAGCGCACCGACCCAATCGCCCGTGGTAAGCGCATGGATTACGATCGCCATGGCGGCAACAGCTGTGCCGGCGCCGGGACCATACGCAAACCCACACACCATCGCCGGCACCAGCGACGGGTCATACGTCAAAAACGGCGCCGAAGGAAGGATGGGTAGCTGCACATACATAAACAGGGCGCCCAGGGCGCACATCAGCGCCATGGTAACGAGCTGTTTGGTGCTCCACCTATTCGTGTTCTCAAAATGGATATGTTGCGACTGTTCAGACATAAGATCACCTGCCTCTTTCATCCGGACTCTAACCGTTGGTACTGGGATCTCACCAGTTCAGCCGGCATGCAAACCAACGCACACACGGGTCGCGGACTCATCGGCTCGGTCGCAGGCATCTCGCCTGCGCCACGGCGCCCCTTTGACACCGCCCGATTTACCGCCAGTGGGGAATTTCACCCCGCCCTGAAACAGCGCTTCAATTCTAGTTTTACAGGCATGGACATGCAATATCGTTTTTTGGTAATCAGCTTTTAATATAGGATGAGAAGGTGCATATCACGGCTATCACAAGAAGGGATCGCCATGTCAAAACCAAGCTCACGCCATCGCGCCCCCTTCTGGAAAATCGGTGTCATCGCCCTTATTTTTGGCTGGATTGCAATCTGGATATCGCGCATGATGCTCACGCCGATCTATCCAATCCTATCGGCATATTTCGACGGAGCGTCTCTCACCCAACTTGGCTTGATATCGAGCTTCTACTTTTTGGGTTATCTCCTCATGCAGATTCCATCAGGATTGCTCGCCGATCGTCTGGGTATGAAAATTATTGTGGTCCCCGGATTCATCGTATTCGGATTAGGCACCTTGGGAATGGCCCTATCCACTCGCCTATCTACGATGTACATCGCCAGTTTCTTTTCCGGATTGGGTTGTGGGACTTTTTTTGGAATTGCCTACACCGTTACTAACGTATATGTTCCCGCTCATCGACGCAGCTTGGCAACAGCACTGGTTAACAGTGGCACCGCGGTTGGATCAGGAATCGGACTCGCTTCGTCAAGCCTTCTCGTGAGCACGGGAGCTCTCCGGTGGCAGAGCTTGACTGTTGCAGCAGGCTCATTTGCGCTGATTATGGCTTTCGTTTACGCAAGAATCATGCCAGGGCAAAACTCAGCAGAAAGCCCTACCGCGCTCGAACGCAAGCTCAACAATCTAGCGAACGAAACTGCTCGCTCGTCGTTCTTCAAGCCGCCGATGATCGCTGCCTATATCCTTTATTTTTCAACCCTCTACCTTTATTACCTTATAAGCACTTGGCTGCCAAACTACCTGGGATCCGTCAGGGGATTTGAAGCATCTCTTACGGGACTTGTTTCTTCAATTGTCTTTTTTGCTGGAGTACCGGGAGCGCTCTTGTTTAGCAAGCTTGCCGATCGTTTTCCTGCAAGAAAATACCATTTTGTCATTGCACTCGAGGCGCTTGCCGTTTGCGCGCTCATGTCCACACTCGCTGCCAAGACCAATGAGGAAATCATTGCCGGCATCGCGCTCTATGGCTTCTTTGGCAAGCTCGCAGTTGAACCGATTATCATCTCTTGGCTTAACGGTTTTATCTCTCCTTGGAACACCGCAACGGCGCTGGGAACCCTCAACTTCTTTGGTATGAGCGCATCTGTTATCGCGCCATTTGTCACCGGGGCCCTAGCCGATACAACCGGCCAGGGCGATTTGGGCTTTTACGTTGCAGCGGTTGTGACGTTATTGGGAACCATCGTCTTTGGCACTGTAGCGGCGCCATACAAGAAGGGCCTTCATTAAAACGGGTTCGGAAGCAATGCTTTCGAACCCGTTAGTTAGTTTGCGGGACGCCTTTGCCGGGACAACCCTAAAAGAGGCTGTGGTTACTCGTGGATGCGGGTACCGGAGAGGCCGGCCATGGTCTCGGCGGCCTTGTCCAGGGCGCC